>JAHEDC010000392.1 GCA_024641425.1 Verrucomicrobiales bacterium
GTTTTCTGGTTGCCGATCTGGAGGGATCCACGCCGATGGGGCCTTACGAGGGAATGAGCATTACCGGGTATGACAACGGGGAGAAGGTCTATGTCATGCTCTGGATGGACTCGATGGGAACGGGCGTGCTTTCGAGCAAGGGGACGCTGAAGGAGGACGGGGCGATCGAGTATGTCTCCGAGCCCTATGCCGATGTCGCGGCGGGCGGGAAGAAGATGATTTTCCGCATGGTGACGAAGATCGTGTCTGACGATCGGCTCATGTTCACGATGTTCGCGAAACCGGCGGACGGCAGCAAGGAGGAGGCGAAGATCATGGAGAGCGTCTCCACGCGGGTGAAGGAATAAGCGGGGAAGGCTCGAATGGCGTTAAGTTAAGAGGTTCGCCGGTCGGTATCGGTTGTAACGCCCCTTTGGGGCTGAATATCTAAATCATTCACACCCAGGGCGTTGCCCTGGGCTGGCTTGTTTTGCCCCTTTGGGGCTCCTTCGCTTATCTTAGTGCCATTCCGGGGAATGCTCTTAAAAGCCGGCGACGCCGCCGCCGTCGACGGGGAGGAGGACGCCGGTGACGTAGCGGGCGGCGGGCGAACAGAGGTAGGTGGCGGCCCAGCCGATGTCGGAGGGATCGCCGAAGCCGTCCATCTGGATGCGGGAGATGACGCGGCGTTTGCGTTCGGCGTCGGAGTCGAGGGCCTTGCGGAGCATGGGGGAATCAATCCAGCCGGGGGCGATGGCGTTGACACGGACGCCGTGGGGGGCGAACTCCTCGGAGAGGGTGTAAACCAGGCCGGTGACGGCGGACTTGGCGGCGGAGTAGGCGACGACGAGCGGCATGCCCATGAAGGCGGTCATGGAGCTGATGAAGACGATGCTGCCGCGCTTGCGCGCGATCATGCCGGGCGCGACGGCGCGGCTGAGGGCGAAGGCGCCGTTGACGTGGGTGTTGAGGACGGCGGCGAATTCGGCGTCACCGGTTTCGACGGCCGGCTTCTTGAGGTGGATGCCGGCGTTGTTGATGAGGATGGAAGGCGGGCCGAGTCGCTCGGTGACGGACGCGACCAGCCCGGGGGCGGCGGCGAAGTCCATGACGTCGTGGACGAAGACGGCGGCGCGGTCGCCGAGGGCGGCTTCGGCTTCGCGAAGCGGTTCCTCGCGGCGACCGACGAGGGCGACGCGGGCTCCGGCGGCGTGGAGGCAGCGGGCCATCCCGAGGCCGAGGCCGGTGCCGGCTCCGGTGATGAGGGCGGTTTCGCCGGCGAGGGAAAAGGCGTCGTTGAAGGCGTGCATGGTTGGAATCTTAGGTGGAATAGCGGGGATGTCGAATGGCGGTGGGGCCGGGAGGGCTTGGCGGCAAACAAAAAAGCCCTCCGATCCGGTGGGATCAGAGGGCCTTTTGTATATCCACCATTCGCGGAAGCGAACAGAAAGAAAAAGTTTGGGTGTGGGCGCTCGCCGGACGCTCTTCCCCAAATCGTGTTGGCATTAGGCGCTCTCTCCCTTGCGGGACAGGCTGCCAACTCCCCGACGCCAAATCCCTTCCCGCATTGGCGGCGGGTCTGGTCTCCGGTTCTTTGGCGGAACCGGCCGGATGGTTCCCCATCGCGGCGTATCGAGCGAGGCTTCTCAGCCCGTCGGACAGCGGAACAGTTGCCACATGATTCCTCTGTTCGAACGGACCCTGGCGCGCGCTGCTGCCTGCAAAGGATGGCAGCGGTCGCCGTTCGGCGCGGGCGGCGATGGCACCGGCTTTGAGGCGGCGCTCGCTCATGACTCCCGCGTTACGGGTCTTGCCTCTGACTCTCAGGTTGTGTTTGCGCTTTGCAACGGAAGCGGCCGTCCACGTTCGGGAGAACCGGCATCTTGGCGATGCCTTCTTCCTCCACGCTGAGCGGGCTTCTTCCGCAATCAGGCGCCATGATTTCCCGATCGGGAATGACGCCTGGCTGGTTTCCAGTCGCAACCGTGACCGATCTGGTCACTGGATGGTCGAGGGGATGGAATCCATCCT
Source organism: Verrucomicrobiales bacterium (assembly GCA_024641425.1). Taxonomy (GTDB): domain Bacteria; phylum Verrucomicrobiota; class Verrucomicrobiia; order Verrucomicrobiales; family DEV007; genus JAHEDC01. The sequence goes on from JAHEDC010000392.1 coordinate 2,011, forward strand.
TGGACGACCTTACTCGGCTTGCGTCGGGCTCATGTTTTTTACGGTAGCCAAACGGACGCGCGCCGCCGGATTCGTGATTCGCAGATTCGGATGCCGTGCGACCGGCACCCGCAGAATCCGGTGAAATATGCCTCCGCGCGATGTCGCCCGTGGGCGGCAAAATGCGAAGGAGCAGGGTTCACCAGCGAAACCTAACCTTTTTCCGGGAATTCCCGGAGTTATCCGGAGACCGGGACGGTGCGGGCCGATTTCTCGCGCTTCCACCGAGGGTCTCTCTTCTTTCAAAGATCTGGGAACAGGATGCCAAAAACGTGCGGAATGGTCAATGAAAAAATGTCGTAAAGTATTGAAAATGAGATGTTTAAATGGGTGTTAGGTTTTGCCTTTAAAAGTAATTGAATGCAAGGATGTTATGATGTGCATTAGACGGAATACTGATTCTCTGGAGGAGGGAAGCCATTGAAGCTGGCATCGGCGCGGTCGGAATCACGGGCGATTTCGCGCGGGGCGGGATCGAATCTGGGGTTTATTCGGACCGGAGGGGGACGAATCGTAGAATGGGGAAATCCCGTGGGAAGGATGAACCCGGCGCTCGAAAAGAAGGGGAGGAATTTGCTAAGTTTCGGAGGCTTAGTGTCGTATTCTTGCGGCATTCGTTATGCCTCGGAATTCCCGCTTTATTGCCCTTTGTGTTTTCGTTTTCTCCTGCTCCGTGGTCGTCGGCTCGGAGGAGGCGCCACGCTTGCTGCGGGCGATCAATCTGAACGGGCCGGCGCTGGTCATCGAGGGTCGGCCATGGGAGGGGAAGGGGGCGGCGGAAGTGGATACCGGGGGCATGGCGGGATTCGAGAATCAGGCGGTGCCGCTGCGGTCGGCGGCGGAAGGAGAATTGGCGCGGATGATCCGGTCGAGCCACTGGGATGGCGGCGGGAACAACCGGCTCGCGGTCGGCGCCCTGCCGGGAGGCGAGGTGAGCGTTTTCCTCTATGTCTGGGAGGACAACAATCCGGAGACGTTCGATCTTTCGCTGAACCGGCTCGTGGTGAAGGCCGGTCATCGGAGCGGGAACGCGGGCGAGTGGCAGCGGCTGGGGCCGTGGGTAACGGAAACGCGGGACGGGAAGATCGAGCTGGCGAGCAAGGGCGGGGCGGCGAACTGGTCGGGGATCGAGATCTGGAAAGGGGCGCTGGAACGGCATCCCGGTGAGAAACCGATGCCTCCTCCGAAGCCGGTGACGGCGGGCGCGCGCCATTTCGACAAGGTGGTCGCGCCGGTGCTCTCGCGGCATTGCCTCGAGTGCCACAACCCGAGCGAGGCGAAGGGGGAGATCGATCTGACGCACGCGGAGGGAGCGGTGGAGGCGCTGGTGGCCGGCGATCCGGAAGCGAGCGAGCTGTGGGTGCAGGTTTCCGAGGACGACATGCCGAAGAAGCGCCCGCCGTTGAGCACGGCGGAGAAGGAGATCCTGCGCGATTGGATCGCTTCCGGGGCGGAGTGGGGGACGCGTCCGGTCGATCCGTTCCTAGCCTCGACCGAGCACCGGGCGGGCTACGACTGGTGGTCGCTGCAACCGGTGGCGACGGTCGCGGTGCCGGTCGTGAAGGATGCGAACTGGACGCGGAATGAGGTCGATCGCTTTGTTCTCGCGGGATTGGAAGCGAAGGGCTGGAAGCCCGCGGCGGAGGCGGATCGACGGACACTGATTCGTCGGCTGAGTTTCGATCTCACCGGACTTCCGCCGACGCCGGAGGAAGTGGCGGCTTTTGCGGGGGATACCGACCCGAAAGCGTACGAGAACCTTGTCGACAAGCTTCTGGCCTCGACGGCCTTCGGCGAACGTTGGGCGCGGCGGTGGCTGGATGTCGTGCGGTTCGGGGAAAGCCAGGGCTTCGAGCGCAACCGGATCCGGGAGAACGCGTGGCGCTACCGCGACTGGGTGATCGGGGCTTTCAACGCCGATCTGCCCTACGACGAATTCCTGCGGATGCAGATCGCGGGGGACGTGTTGTATCCGGAGCGGCTCGACGCCTTGATCGCGACCGGCTTCCAGGTGGCCGGGACGTGGGATCAGGTCGGGCATAACGAGGGCTCGGGCGCGATGCGACTGGTGGCGCGTGAAGAACATCTGGAAGATCTGGTTGCGACGACCGCGCAATCGGTGCTGGCCTTGACCGTCAATTGCGCGCGCTGTCACGATCACAAGTTCGACCCGATCTCGCATCGCGAGTATTACCAGTTCGCGGCCTTCCTCGGCGGGGTGCACCAGGAGGAGAAGGAGCGCGAGGGGATCAAATTGAAGGGTGAGGGATTCGGAGGCACGGCGCACGTGATTCGGCCGAAACAGCCCCCCGTTTTCCATGTGCTGGCCCGCGGGGATGTCACGCGGGCGGGCGAGGAAGTGATGCCGGCGGGCCTCGGCGCGCTGGCTGGGCTGGAGCCTGATCTCGGCTTGTCCGTCGATACTCCTGAGGGCGAGCGGAGGAAGCGCCTCGCGGAGTGGCTGACCGATCCGGCGAATCCGCTCACGGCGCGGGTCTTCGTGAACCGGCTCTGGCAGGGCGTCTTCGGGGAAGGGCTGGTCGATACGCCGAGCGATTTCGGATTCAGCGGCGGCCGTCCGAGCGATCCGGCTTTGCTCGAATGGTTGGCGGCGCGCTTCATGGCGGACGGATGGAAGCCGAAGGAATTGATCCGGCTCCTCGTGACCTCCGCGACCTACCGGCAGGACTCGCGGGCCGCCAATCCCGCCGCGCAGGCCGGCGATGCCGAGGCGCGGCTGCGCTGGCGGGCGACGATGCGGAGGCTGGAGGGCGAGGAGGTGCGCGACGCGATGCTGGCGGTCGCGGGCGCGCTGAACCGCACGCTGGGCGGGCCGAGTTTCCGCGACGTGAAGGTGAACCTCGGGAACAACCACGAGTTCACTGATCCGACGAATGAGTTCAACGACGACACCTGCCGCCGGGCGATCTACCGGTTGTGGGCGCGCTCGGGGAGCCACCCGCTGCTGGAGTCGCTCGACTGCCCCGATCCGAGCGTGATGGCCCCGCGCCGGAACCGGACGATCACGCCGCTGCAGGCGCTGTCCTTGCTGAACAATCCCTTCGCCGAGGAATGCGCGCGGCGGCTGGCCGGCCGGGCGGGAAGCGGCGACACGCGCTCGCAGGTGCGGGACGTCTACCGTCTCGCCTTGCTCCGGGAACCGTCTCCGGACGAGGCGGCGCTGGCGGAAAGGTTCGTCGGAGACGAGGGACTGGATCAATTGTGCCTCGTGCTTTTCAACACCAACGAATTCCTCTATTTGCGATGAACTCCCTTCCTTCCACTCGTCGCGATTTCCTCTCCCACGCGTCTCTCGGGATTGGCGGGATCGCCCTCGCGCAATTGCTCGCGCGGGATCGCGCCCTGGCCGCGCCGGGATTGCACCATGCGGCGCAGGCCAAACGCCTCATCCATATCTTTCTCGGCGGCGGATTGAGCCAGGTCGATTCCTTCGACTACAAGCCGTCGCTGGAGAAATACCATGACAAGGAATTGCCCGCCGAATTCAACGCCGACGCCTTCTTCGGAAAAATCGGGAAACTCCACCGCCCGCACTATCCCTTCAAGCAGCGGGGGAAGAGCGGGCTCTGGGTTTCCGACCTCTTTCCCGAACTCGGGAAGGAAGCGGACGAGCTGTGTGTCATCCGGTCGATGAAGGCGGAAACCGCGAACCACATACCGGGCATCTTCCAGGCCAATACCGGCTTCCGGCAGATGGGATTCCCGGCGCTGGGCGCGTGGCTTTCCTACGGGCTCGGCTGCGAGACCGATGATTTGCCCTCCTTCGTCGTCCTGCCCGACGCGCGGGGGATTCCGAATTCCGCCGGCGGGGCCTTCAACTGGAGCAGCGGCTTCCTCCCCGCGCAGCACCAGGGCGTCGCCTTCAACGCCCGCTCCGCCGAGCCCGTGCTCGATCTGAATCCGGGCGGGAAGGTTTCGCCGCGGACGCAGGAGGCGCGTCTGGCATTATTGGGAAAGCTGAACCGGATGCACCTCGCCGCACAGGAAGAGGGGCAGACCGATCCCTTGGTCGCGCGCATCCGCAGCTACGAGATGGCGGCGCGCATGCAGGCGGCGGTGCCGGCCGCGATGGATTTCGACTCGGAGCCCGCGCATATTCGTGAACTTTACGGGTTGGATCGGAACGAGTGCAAGGATGTCGCGCGCAACTGTCTCGCCGCGCGCCGCCTCCTCGAGAGCGGCGTCCGCACGGTACAGATCTGGACCGGCGACGGCGTTTCGTGGGACGCGCACGAGAACATCCTCGGCAATGGCTACAAGAGTCACTCGGGCGAGGCT
>JAHEDC010000393.1:0-2392 GCA_024641425.1 Verrucomicrobiales bacterium
TGGACGGGTTGCCATTGGGGATGTTGTTGCCCTTGCCGAGTTCGGCGAGGTCGCCGCCGTCCCAGTCGTTGATGGTGCCGGTGCTGGTTGTCGGGCCTGCGGCCAGTACGCCATTCACGTAGAGCCACCCCGTTCCGCTCGCTGCGGACTCGACATCCGCCAGCGCGATGACGTGGTAGAAATCGGTCGCCGCGCCAAGATTGGCGAGGTCGGTTGAGATGGTCACCCGCTGCGCGTCGCTATCGGCCGCCTGGAAGCGGAAATCGAGCACGCTGCCATTGAGGGTGATGGCGGTGCCGAGCCCATTGCCACCGGTGTTGAAGAGGACGTGGAAGCCGCTGAAGTCGCCGGGCCGGAAGACGAGTTCCCAGCTGACGTTGACCTTCGTGGCGGCATCGCCGAGCCCGTCCTGGAAGGAATCGTTCGGGTTGGAGGCCATGTTGAAGCCGGGGCTGTTCACCCATTCGGTGATGGCGGCGAAGTTGCTAAGGCCCGACTGCACCGTGCCGCCGGTGGCGTTGTTGAAGACGATGCCATTGTTGCCAGTGGCATTGATGGCGGGCGTCCAGGTGGTGAGATTGCCGTCGGGAAGGCCGGCCGCCGACCAGCTGAGGTCCGGGTTGTCCCCGGACAGGACGGTGATCGTCACTTCCGCCGTTCTTGTGCCCCAGGCGTTCGTCGCGGAGAGGGTGAAGGTGGTCGTCTCCGTCGGCGAGACAGTGGCTTCCTGCTGGCCGCTGACATCGCTGCCGTTGAGGGCTAGGCTCGCCTCACCAAAGACATCCCAGGCGAGGCGTGCCGAAGCGCCAGCGAGGATCGTCGGCGTGCCGATCACGGCGTAAGCCCCGATGACCGGTGGCTTCTCGACCAGCACCGTTACCTCGCGCTCCAGCGTTGTCCCGCCTCGCGTGCCGGTCAGCGTAAAGGTCGTGTCGGCGGTCGGGTTGACGGTGAACATCGTGCTGCCGAGCACGTCGCCGATGCCATTGTCGAGGGCCAGCGAGTCGTTGGTCGGATCGCTCAGCCACGAAAGGACGACCGGTGTCCCGCTGGCCACGATCTCCGCGTCGGCCTCGAAACGGGTGATGATCGGGGTGCCAGTCGCGAGGGCTGTGATCGTGGCGGCATCGACCGCATGGTCGTAGATGCGCACGTCGTCGATCCAGCCGTCCCAGTTGTGGGCCGCCTGGAAGTCCTGCCCGATGCGCACGTCGGCCGTCGCGGCCGTGTTGATCGCCTGGCTCTGGCTGGCGCTCGGCGGGACATCGATGCTACCGAATTCCGCGTCAAGCACGCCATCGACGTAGAGCTTCGCGTCGAGCACGTCGGGCGTGCCGTCATTCGCCCAGGTGACCGCGACGTGGTGCCAGGCGCCATCGGTCACGACGGTGTTGCCGACGAGGTAGCCGCCATTGACCTCGATGCGGATTGCGCCGGCGATGCCGTTGCTGTTCTGGATGCGGAAGGTCCACTTGGCGGCGCCGAGGTTCTCTCCCCACGAGACGATCCCCTTGTTCTGCGCGGGAGTGGTCTGGCGGGTGCGGATCCACGCGGTGATGCTGCGGTCTCCGGTTCCGCTGATCCCCTTGTATCCGAGGATGTCGATCTGGCCTGCAGTACCGTCCAGGTCGAGCGCCGCCGCCGTCCCGGCGGGCACCGGCGGCAAGTCGGAGGTGACCCAGGTGGCGCCCGTCGTTGAGATCGTTCCGTCCCGACTATTGGCGGTGCTGTCAGCGGCGAGGGTGCCGCTGCCCTCGTCGAATTTCCAATGGGCGACAAGTCCGGCGAGGCTCACGCCGCCGTTGAGAAAGGTGATCAGGGCGATCAAGGCGATAGGAGATGAGTGGGGTTTCATGGTGTAAGATCCAATCATGGCGAGCCCTCCGGATTCAATACCGAAATCGAAAATGTCCAGCCGTGGGCGCGTAGCAGTCGTTGCGGCGCACGCTTGACTGCCAGGAATGCGCCTTTTCAGATCTGCTCTTCCGGCGCCGCGCACCGAACCGTGATGGAGGGTGCAGCGACGGTCCCCGAAGGATCTGTTAGTGTGTTGTGGTCGGGGGCGACGCCTGGGGATCCCTAAACAGAGGCGGTGCCATCGCGGCCAAATGGGGAAGGTAATTGGGATTTGATCCGAGGAAGGAGGAAGGGATTGGTGGTGCGGAGGCAAACGCGATGAGCATGCGGATGTTCCGTGGCACGCGGCAGCTGTCCTGATCTTGCCCGTAGGTTTCATGGTGCGATTCTTCGTCGAACGGCCAGGGAAAGAAAATGGGGGTGCGCCCGTGAATTGCCATGCCCGATGGGTTCGCTTTCGGATTCAGGGGGTGGATTCCGGCTTTTCGGTTTCCCCGGGATCCTCGTGCCAGGGGATTCCGGCGTTCGCATTGCG
>JAHEDC010000393.1:2402-6334 GCA_024641425.1 Verrucomicrobiales bacterium
GCGGGTCTCCAGGACTGGTATCTCGCCGCCCAGATGGAGAAATTCCGCAAGGGTATCCGGGGGTCGCATCCTGAGGATGCGGACGGGATCAAGATGCGCGACGCCGCGCGGTTTCCGGTCGATGACAAGGAGATCCTCGATATCCTCGTCTTCGTGGCGACGCTCGTGGATCGCTTTCCGGTGGTAAAGGCAGGGGCGGATTAGTCAGTCCTGTCGTTCCCCCGGATCCTCGTGCCAGGGGATTCCGGCGTTCGCATTGCGCTGGAGTTCGGCGATGACCTGGGCACCCAGCAGCAGGATCAGGGCGATGACCTCCATGGTGATCAGGACGATCATGATGGCGGCCATGGAACCATAGAGGACGTTGACGAGGGAAATGTGCGCGTAGTAGGCGACGAGAAGGTGGCGGGCTATTTCCCAAAGGATGGCGGCGGTGAGGCCGCCGACGAGGGCGCGGTAGAAAGAAACCTTGGCCACGGGCATGATCTTGTAGAAAAGCGAGAACAAGAGGATGAGCCCGCAGACACCCGCGAAATAGAGGATGGGTCCCGAGTTTTCATGGAGGAGGGTGCTGAAGGATGGAAACGAGCGAAGGATGCCGGGTTGCGCGTCGATGAGCGCGTTCACGGAGGTGACCACGATCAGGCCGCCTGAAATGATGAGGATGAAGAGGTAGGGCATGAGGGCGGAGACCCAGAATCTTCGTTTGAGCGAGGGCAGCGGACGGTGGAAGATCAGGGCGATGGCATCCTCGAGGACCCGAAAGGCCATCGAGCTGAAGAAGAGCAGGCTCAGGAGTCCGATCCACCCGACGAGTCGGCGATTCTGGAGGAAGCCATCAAGGACCTCGGTGAGGGTGGGGGCAAAGCCCGGTGCGATGAGGGCGACCTCGGAGGTGAGGGACTCCATCAGGAGTTGTTCATCGAAGATTTTGGAGAAGGCCACCATCAGCACCGCTGAAAGCGGGACGAGGGACAACATCATGTTGAAAGCGACCGCGCCCGTCAGGAGGAGTCCGTGATTCCGGAGGAAGAATTCACGGAGCGTCCGGGCAGCGAAGCGAATCGATTTCGACAGGAGAAGGCGCATACCCGGAATTGTGACACTCGAGGGAACATCCAGGCAATTCGAAAGGCTGTTCGCGAGCGAGGAATCGTCACACGCATTCCGGTGCCATAAACCGGTTCGCCCATCGCGCCTGACGACGGTGCAAGGAGCAGGGGGCTGGCCAGGGCGGGTTCCTCGCCTTCCTCCGCGGAATGCCAGCGGCGGCTCGCCCAGGAGACGGCATTCTCGATTTCGGAGCTCCTTTGTGATTGAAGGAGTGAGTCCACTCCGCTAGAAAGCGAATCGATGCATTCGAATTGGTGGAACCTGAAATTCAATGAACCGTTGCTGGAGAGCCGGTATCAGCGGGAACGGGCAAGGCGATTCCATGATCTCTTCCGCATTCTCCTGCTGTTCGCCCTGCCCCTGATTCTTGTCGGCCCCATCGCCGACCATCTTCTTTTTCCGGAACAATGGAACCGCCTGAACGTTCTCCGTCTCGGGAGCGCGCTGCCACTTGTTCTCCTCGCACTCGGCGCGCTGCGATTCCGCCGGATTCGGCGGAACGTCGATGTCTTCATTCCGTTCTGGCTCATCCTCCTTTGCCTCGCCTATTTTTTGCCCACCATGCTTGTCCCGCTTCCCCGGGAACTTCAGGATTACGTCCTCCTTTTCTGGGTCTTTCCGCTGCTGACTCTGGTCGTGATGACCATCGGCTGGGGATTGGTTGTCGGTCTCTTGATCGTCGCTTGCTTTGAATTCTCCCTCTCCTACCATCAGATCGATATTAAGGTCGTCGTCCTTGAGAATCTCGTTCTCTTGCCGGTCGGGGTAAGTTTCCTCGTCATCCGCGTGCTTCTTGAGATCCAAAGCCGCTCGTCCTTTAAGAAGGACGCGCTCCTCCGCGAGGAGAAAAAGCGGTCCGAGGCGCTTTTGTTGAATATTTTTCCACCCGTCATTATCGATCAACTCAAGAGCCATCCGGCTTTGATCGCGGATAGTCACTCGGATGTCACCGTTCTGTTCTCCGACATCGTAGGATTTACGCCAATGTCAGAAAGAATCGGTGCGAGGGAGCTGGTTTCTCGGCTCAATGAACTATTCGGTGCCTTTGACAAGTTAACCCTCGATTTCCGACTGGAGAAGATCAAGACGATAGGAGATGCCTATATGGTCGCAGGGGGCTTACCCGGAACGAACGAGGATCATCTCAACAAGATGGCTGATTTGGCGCTTGAAATGAAACGCCTGACCGAGAAGTTCAGCGAAAAGCTGGGGGAGCAGCTGACTCTGAGGATTGGACTCCATGTTGGTTCCGTCGTCGCCGGGGTCATTGGAAAGCACAAGTACGTCTATGATCTCTGGGGCGACACTGTCAATACCGCCTCCAGAATGGAGTCCAATAGTATTCCGGGCTCGATCCTCGTGACAGAAGAGGCGTACGAGAGACTCAAGCCAAATTATCATTTCGATCTTCGCGACCCTATCGAGATCAGGGGAAAGGGTCTCATGCGGACCTTTTTCCTTCGCGGGCCACGTTCGGAATTCTCCACGGTTTAGCCATCGACCACGGAATCGTGCCCTCGGGCGGTCCTTCCGTCATCGGTCGCGAGGCCGACGAACCTTGATTCGCCGGACGCCCTGATGAACCTGCCCGCGTGTCTTCGGGTCGGTCGTTTGGCGGAGGCGTGCACTCAAGCCGGGCCGTCTTTCATGGGCTCAAGCACTAGTTCTTCGGAGAGGGGCGCTGTGTTTGTCGGGGCTTTACCTTGGGATGGGCGGGAGTCATGCTGCGCGAGATCGGTTGTCCCCCAATGAAAGTCTTGCCTCGCCTAATCGCCGCCGTCCTCGCCTTCCCTCCGTGGGTGTCTCCCTCGAATTCGGCTGGGGTCGCACTCCTTGAAGCCGGCGGGAAGACGATCGCGGTGTGCATGGTGGATTCCTCCATGCTGCCGACCGATGTCTGCGAGGCGATCAAGGCGGAGGTGGTGAGGCAATGCGGCCTTTCCGCCTGGAAGATCCTGATTTCGGCCGCGCCGTCATCCGGCGCGCGGGGGCTTTCTGCCATCGGTTCGGCAACGAAGGGCAAGCCATCGGGCCCGACCTTCGCACGGTTGCGGCGCACCCGCCCGCAAACGTCATTTCTTTCCTGAAGGCACCGTAATCGAATCACCTCGCCGACCCTGGGATGCCGCCTCAATTCCACCGATGAAACTCGCCCTTGCCCAGATGCTGGTAGAACCCGGGGAATGGGCGCGGAACCTCGAGCGCGCCGAGAGGTGCATCGCGGCCTCGGCGGCGGAGCAGCTTCTCATCGCGGACATTCCGATCCGCGATCTCTGAAATCACTCCCCCTTCATGCGCCCCCCGATCGCCGCCTCCCTGCGCGCCGTGTGCTTGACGGTTCCCTAGGGTCGGTCCAGCATGGTGAACCCGTGAAACGGTCGTCCCGTTTCCGAATCCTCGTCAACGGGAAAAGGTTGAGCCGCGGGTGGGGCACCGTGAAGGCGCGGGTGCACGCTCGAGTGACCGCATCCGGATTTCGGCCAGCCATCCCCATTCGGCGCCCGCCTCGATGGGGTGTCCGAGGACAAGTGCCGACCCCGAATAGGTTCCGTTTCTTCGGGATAGGCTTGTCGAGGTCATCGAAGGTGCCCCAAGCCAGCTTGAGCCCGCGCGGATTGGTTTCGCGAAGACGTCGGCAGGGGAATCCCCAGCACTCGGGCGTTCATGATCGAGACTCGCACGAACGGGTTGCGGGACAACACGATGGAGGCTTACGCGGGAATCGAATATCGGGAAGACGTCACGCTCGCGATGGCGGGGCAACGGATGACGCTGAGATATCGCCTGCCCGACAGGCAGTTGCTCGAATGGTCGTAGCG
>JAHEDC010000033.1 GCA_024641425.1 Verrucomicrobiales bacterium
GGTCGACCCGACCCGACTCGGAGCCCGGGTGACCCTCATCCGGATCGCGCCCCCCGCAAGTGGGAGCGCGAAGAACACCGGCGAGTGCATGGTCCTCGCCGTCACGATGAAGGCACCCGAGGCCGGCCCCGCCCTGCCCGAGGGATTCCAGATCCGTTCCGGTTCCCTGGACGTGACCCTTGGCGGCCATTTTCCGCTCGATCCCTCCCTTCCGCCTCTCGACGAGGAGTCCGAATTCCTGATCCAGACCGACGCTTCCGGGAGCCAGGACGGCGCGCAACTCGACCTTCACGTCGAGATCGCCCGTACCTTCCGCGCCCGCCGCGTCCTTTTTACCTCTCCGTAAGCGCTCCCGTTGCGCGGGACCGGGAATCCGCTACATTCCAGCGGGAAAGCTTTCCCGCTCCATGGCTGGATTCCTGACCTTCGAAAACATCAGCAAACGTTTCGGCGACTTCACTGCCGTTGACTCCGTCACGCTTGGCGTCGAGAAAGGCGAGATCTTCTCCCTCCTTGGCCCCTCCGGTTGTGGAAAGACGACCCTGCTCCGGATCGCGGCCGGATTTGAGCGACCCTGCCAGGGCCGCGTCCTCCTCGACGGTATCGATATCACGCACCTCCCGCCGGACAAGCGACCGGTGAATACCGTTTTCCAGAACTACGCCCTCTTTCCCCACCTCTCGGTCCGGGAGAACATCGGCTTCGGACTGAAGATCGCGAAGAGACGCGCGACCGACATCCGAAGCGAGACTGACCGGATGCTCGAGCTCGTCGACCTCGTGGGCCTTGGCGACAAGATGCCTGCCAGACTTTCCGGCGGGCAGAAGCAACGCGTTGCCCTCGCCCGCGCCCTCGTCAACAAGCCCCAGGTCCTCCTTCTCGACGAACCGCTCGCCGCCCTCGACCTGAAACTCCGCCAACGCCTTCTCGTCGAACTCGACCGCATCCACGACGAGGTCGGCATCACCTTCGTTTACGTTACCCATGACCAGGGCGAGGCGATGTCCCTCTCCGATCGCATCGCGGTCATGAGCAAGGGAAGAATCGAGCAAGTCGGCGCTCCCGCCCAGATCTACGAGGCCCCGCGCAGCTCCTTTGTTGCCGCTTTCATCGGGGACACCAATTTCCTCGAAGGCCGCATCACCGCTCCCATCGACGAACGTTTCTCGCGGGCGGCCATCGACGGCCTCGGAGAAATCATCGTCGACATGGACCGGCCGGTAGACCCCGGCGGCATCCTCCATCTTTCCCTCCGTCCCGAGAAGATCCTCCTCTCCCGCGATCAGCCCGCCGCCGGTGCCGGGGAGAACCTTCTCGTGGGCAAGGTCGAGGACGTCATCTATTTTGGCCCCCTCAGTCGCTATTGGGTGCGGGCAGGCGTCTACAAGCTTTGCGTCGAACAGCAGCACCGCGAGTTCCTCCTCGACGAAGCGCCACCGAAATGGGGCGATACGGTTTGGCTGCGCTGGCACGCCAAAGACGGCTACATGCTCGACGATTACCATGCGGAGGACGAGTCCCTGCTATCCCTCGGCGACACCACGACGAAGAAATGATCCGCCCCGCATCCCGTTCCAGATCGGAATGGCTCGTCACCCTTCCGAGTCTCGCCTGGCTGGGCCTGTTTGTCCTTGTGCCCGCGATCATGGTTTTCGCCATCGCACTCAAGGCATCGACACCCGCAGGCGGCATCGGAGAAGGCTGGTCGCTGGACGCTTTCCGGGACCTCCGGAATCCGGCATACCTTCACTTGGCGTGGCGCACCCTGTGGATCAGCTCGGTCACCACCGCCCTCTGCGTCGGCATGGGCCTTCCCGCCGCCTATGCCATCGCCCGCTCCTCTCCGCGCCTAAGGACGACCTTGCTTCTCCTCGTCATGATTCCCTTCTGGACCAACTTCCTCGTCCGCGTCTTCGCCTGGAACCAGATCCTCCATTCCGAAGGGCTGCTCGCCCGCGCCTTCCGCGCCACGGGCCTTCTCGGGGATTCCGGGACCTTGCTCTATAATTCCGGCGCAGTCGTCCTTGTGAGCGTCTACGCCTATCTTCCCTTCGCCATCCTGCCGCTCTACGCCGCCATCGAGAAATTCGATTTCAGCCTCCTCGATGCCGCGCGCGACCTCGGGGCGACCGCCCGGCGCGCGCTTTTCTCTATTTTCCTGCCCGGGATCGCAAGGGGGCTCGGCACCGCGACCCTCTTCGTCTTTGTCCCGATGCTAGGCTCCTACGTTGTCCCCGATCTTGTGGGAGGAACAGACGGGGAAATGCTCGGCACCCGGATCGCGCAGCGAAACTTCGCCGACCGCAATCTTCCCGCCGCCGCCGCCCTTGCCGCCGTGCTCACCCTGTTCGTCCTCATCCCCATGCTTCTGCCCCGCCGCCAGCACCCCGCAGGATGAAACCCAACCGCCTGCCCTTCGCCATCCTCCTGTTCGTGCTGGTCTTTTTCTACCTGCCGATCACGTTGCTGGTGCTCAATTCCTTCAACGCCTCCCGCTATGGTGTTACCTGGCAGGGTTTCAGCCTCCACTGGTATCAGCGCCTCTTCGAGCGCCACGATCTGTGGGTCGCCCTCGCGAATTCCCTCAAAGTCGCTTTGGGCGCCAGCCTTGGTTCGATGATTCTGGGGACCTCCGCGGCCCTTGTGCTCCACCGCTACCGCTCCGGCCTCCAGACCACCCATCGCGCTCTTGTCACCATTCCACTCGTCCTCCCCGACATCCTCATGGGCATGAGCCTGCTCGTCCTCTTCGTGGCGGTCGGGCAGCCGCTTGGACTCGGCACCGTCACCGCCGCCCACATCACCTTCTGCCTCAGTTACGTGGCCCTCGTCGTCCTCGCTCGCCTACAGAGCTTCGATTTCGGCGTTGTCGAAGCCGCCCGCGACCTCGGCGCAACCAATTTCCAGGCCTATCGCCGCGTCTTCCTTCCCCTCGTCGCTCCTGGCATCGTCGCCGGCGGATTGCTCGCCTTCACCCTTTCCATCGATGATTTCGTCATCACCTACTTCGTCAACGGCGTGGGTGCCGACACCCTTCCCGTAAAGATCTACGGCATGATCAAGAAGAGTCGTGAACTGCCCGTCATCAACGCCCTCTCCACCCTTCTCGTCGCGGTCACCTTCCTCGCTGTCCTCGTCGTGCAAAGAACGATCAAACCCTCCGATTCCCGTTGAAAGCCGGACGCTACCCGATGATCGTCCGTATCAGCCATTCCCTCCAACCATGAAGCGCCGCCAATTTCTACGCCACGCCACGACCGCCCTCGCCGCGGCTTCCTTTCCCGCATGCTCCAAGGGATCAAAGACCCTCAACGTCTTTACCTGGGCCGACTATCTCCATCCCGATCTCGCCAAGCGTTTCGAGAAGGAAAACGACTGCCGTCTCGTTCTTGATACCTTCGATTCAAACGAGACCATGTATTCCAAGCTCAAGGCGGGCGCCACTGGTTATCAGGTGCTCGTTCCCTCTTCCTATATGGTAAAGGCGCTCCGACGCGAGGGTATGCTCCAGCCACTCGATCACGCCGCCTTGCCGAACGTCAGGCATGTCGATGCCCGGTATCTGGCTTCCGCCCTCGACCCGATGATGGAGGTGTCCGTTCCCTACATGTTCGCCGCCACCGGGCTCGGCTATCTCCGTTCGAAAATCGACGCTCCGACCCCGAGCTGGCACCTTCTCGAGAGCCCCGCACTGAAGGGACGGGTGACCCTTTTGAACGATATGCGCGAAGTTCTCGGGGCCGCCCTCAAGTTGCTGGGCCATTCGCTCAACTCGGTTGACCCGACCGAACTCGCCGCAGCGGTGAAGGTCGTGATCGGCTGGAAGGCGAATATCGCCAAGTTCGAGAACGACCAGTATCGGAGCGGTCTCGCCTCCGGAGAATTCTACCTCGTTCATGGCTACGCGGGAGACATCAGCCAGGTCATGGAAGAGAACGACGACATCGCCTTCCTTGTCCCCGAGGAAGGGGCCGCCTTTTCCTGCGATGACCTTTGCATTCCGGCTTCCGCGAAGGAGACGGACCTCGCCTACGCCTTCATCGACTTTCTTACCGATCCCGCGGTCGCCGCCGAAAACATGGAGTGGATCGGCTACCGCGCCCCCAACACCGAGGCCGAGAGCCTTCTTAGCGAGGAGTTCCACTCCAACAAGGCTCTCTTCCCGGACCCCGTTACCTTCTCCAAATGGGAAGCCCTCGACGATCTCGGCGACGATCTTCGCCTCTACTCCGAGGCCTGGGACAAGGTCAAGGCGGGGTGATCACGAAGTCCCTCCTTACCGTCCCATGAAATCACTTTGCGTCTACTGCGGCTCGAACAAGGGAAATCGGCCCGAGTTCCAGGTTGCCGCCGAAACGGTCGGCCACCTATTGGCCCAACATCGGATCCGGCTGGTCTATGGCGGCGGGAAGGTGGGGCTGATGGGGATTGTCGCGGACAGCGTGCTCGCGGCCGGAGGAGAGGTCGTGGGGGTGATCCCCGGCCACCTGATGGACCTGGAGCTGGGCCATACAGGACTGACCGAGCTGCACGTGGTACCGGACATGCACACGCGGAAGGCGATGATGATCGATCTTGCCGAGGGCTTCATCGCGCTGCCCGGATCGATCGGAACCCTCGAGGAAACCATCGAGGCCATGACGTGGGGGCAGCTCGGGCTGCACCCGAAACCCTGCGCGCTGCTGAACATCCTCGGTTACTACGATCCGCTGATCGCGCAACTCGAGGGTTTCGTCGCGAACGGATTTATGCCGCGCGAGCATCTGGGCCTGCTTTACGTCGAGAAGGAACCGGTCGCCCTGATCCGCCGGATGCGCGCCCACGAGCCGGTGCATACGGACAAGTGGCTGGCCCGGCGGAGGCCCGGCGGGGAGGATTGAGGATACCGATGGCGGGCGCAGGATTTTCGATGCGCGCGAACGCGCGCGGGCGGGTTAGATTGGAGGTCATGAATATGCTTTCCCTTCTTTTCGGTGCCATCATGCTGGGACTTGGCTTTTCCTCCTGCACCCAAGTCTCGGTGAAGGAGCCTTTCGGAACCAAACCCGCGCGGCTGGATCCCGACGTGTGGAATGGGGTGTGGCGCATGGACGGAGGCGATCCCGGCAGGATCACGGTCTCGAAGGACAGGCCCGGTGAGTTCGCCTTTGGCGAGGTGTCGGATTCCAAGGCGGAGGCGAAGGAAGAGTCGGAGGAACTGACGGTGGCGGTGCGGGAAGTGGACGGGGATCTCTTTTTTACCGTGATCGACGACGGGACGCCGAAGGAGGATCACAAGGTCGAAGAAGGCTTTGTGTGGGGGCGCATCGCGGTGAATGACAATACGGCGTTGGTTTGGCTACCGGATTCGGAGGCCTTTGAGGCACTGCTGAAGGACGGCACCATTCCCGGCAAGGACACCCGGAAGAAGGACGCGAAGACGGGCATGACTTCGGGAGGAATCAGCCTGGACAAGCTTGAGGAGAAGCATCTGGAACTCATCGCGAAGGGCACGCGGGGCGTTCTGTTCGCCTGGGACAAGCCGATGGTTTTCGTGCGGGTACCGTGGCGGGAGGAAGCGGCGGATGCAAAGGAATAGGATAACTGGCTCAGCTGAGTGAAAACGGGTCGACGTCCACGGTGAGGTGGACGTCCTCGGGGAGGGGCATTTTCCCGAGAACGGCCTGAAGGTGGCGCGTGATCGCCCGAGCCCGGGGGGCGCGGAGCATGAGCTGGAAGCGGAATTGTCCGGCGGCCTTGGCGAGCGGGGATGTTGCAGGCTCGCCCATGAGGACGCCTGCCGGGAGTTCCTTTTCGAGGCGCTTGTGGAGAGTCTCAAGCGTGAATTCGGCCCGGCGCTCGTGGGTGGATTTCGTGGTGAGGAGGACGGCGTGGGTGAAAGGCGGGTAGGCGAACTGGCGACGGAAGGCGAGTTCCTGATCAGCGTAGCCGAGAAAATCGTGGTGCCGCGCGAACTGGATCGACGGACTGTGCGGAGTGAAGGTCTGGATGAAGACCTCGCCTTCCATCTCGCCCCGGCCAGCACGGCCTGCGACCTGGGTGAGGAGCTGGAAGGTGCGCTCCCCCGCGCGGAAGTCGGGGATGTAAAGTCCGAGGTCGGCGTTGAGAATTCCAACCAGCGTGACGGATGGGAAATGGAGGCCCTTGGCGATCATCTGGGTGCCGACGAGCATGTCGAGCTTGTGGCGCTTGAAGTCGTTCAGGGTGTCTCGCAGGGCGTTCTTCTTCCGCATGGTGTCGGCATCGACGCGGGCGAGCCGCGCCTGGGGGAAGACCTTGCGAAGGACTTCCTCGACGCGCTCCGTGCCGTAGCCGGCGAAGCGGATGGCAGGGTCGGCGCATTTCGGGCACTTGCGCGGGGCAATCTGCTGGAAGCCGCAGATGTGGCAGATGAGGCGCTCGGCGCCGCGGTGGAAGGTCAAGGGGAGGCTGCAATGGCGGCATTCGCAGACATGCCCGCAGGCCGGACAAAGAAGCGAGCGGGCGAAACCCCGCCGGTTGAGAAAGAGGATAGTCTGTTCGCCCTTTTCGAGCCGCTTTTCGACGGCGGAGCGGAGGCGTTCCGAGACAATGGCGGGCGCTCCCCTGTCGCCTCCGCCACCAGCCGACTCGCGACGCATGTCCACGATGCGGATGAGAGGCAGGCTTCGGTCATCGATGCGCTGGGTGAGCGAGCAAAGATCGTATTTTCCTTGGAGATGATTGTTCCATGACTCCAGACTGGGAGTCGCACTTCCGAGCAGCACCGCGCACGGCTCCATGGCGGCGCGGAGGACGGCGATGTCCCTTGCATGGTAGCGGGGAGGGCTCTCCTGCTTGTAGGTGTGCTCGTGCTCCTCGTCGACCACGATGAGGCCGAGCTTGTCGAGGGGTGCGAAGATGGCGCTCCGCGCTCCAATGACAATCCGCGCCTCGCGACGCTGGATCTTGTGCCACTCGTCGAATCGCTCCCCTTGAGAAAGCCCGCTATGAAGGACCGCCACCTGTTTCTGGATGGCGGCGAAGCGCGTCTTGAACCGCTCGACCGTCTGCGGCGTGAGTGAGATCTCCGGAACGAGGATGATCGCACTCATTCCGGCATCGAGGGTTTGCTGGATAGTCTGGAGGTAAATCTCGGTCTTTCCGCTGCCGGTCACACCATAGAGAAGGATCGGCTTCGATTCGGAGGGTTGGGAGACAGCCGCCATAACCGCTTCTACCGCGACTGCCTGTTCCCGGGTCAGCGCGAGCATCGCGTTGGCTACATACTCCTCCTCGCCATGCGGATCCCGTTCGACTTCGGCAATGCCGATCGTAATCCATTTTTTTTCCACAAGTGCCTGTACCGATCCCCGGGCGCCCTGCCCGAGGTCAACCACAGCGATGGGGTGGCCGAGAGCGGCGAGTTCACGGAGAATGGAGGCCTGCCGTGGGGCCTTGCGGGCGAGTTCGTCAAGGTCGGCCGGTTTCGGCTCGCGTAAAAGGATGGCCTGCTGGCTTTCCTTCGCGGAATGTTTGTCGGCCCGTACCGCCTCGGGCAAGAGGCAACGCATAACCGACTCCATGGATGCGCCGTAGTAGTCGGCGATCCAGCGGCCGAGCCTCAAGAGCGTTTCCGTAACGACGGGATGGTCGCCGACGACGGCAACGATCTCCCTGAGATGCATTGCCTCCGGGGCGGCGTCTGAAATCTCATTGAGCGCATTGACGGTCCCGGTTGCCGAGCGGGTTCGAAGTGGGATTCGCACCCGCGACCCGATTTGAAGCTTGCCGACGAGCCTGTCCGGAATCGAATAGTCGAATTCCAGACCCGAGGAACCATCAACGAGAACCCGCGCGGCGAGGATCATCGGTACTGTGGGTTGAGTTTCAGAACCCGGATGCTAGCCGGTGCCGCTTCCCAGGGCAAGTCGCCCTTTCGACATACAAAAAACCTCCCAGCCCGAAGGCTGGGAGGTTAACGTTCAACCAAAAGTTGGTAGAGGACGGATCCTAAAGGATTAGAAGCTCACGCTGAGGCTCACACCACCATAGAAATGGTCGTCTTCGCCGAGGGCTTCCAAGGCGTCAAGCGCGAAGGAACCAGCGATGTAAGGAGTAAGGGTGGCCGACTTCGTCAACGTGATCGGGAGAGCGAGGCTCACACCGGCGTTGTTGAAGCCGCTGACGCCGTAGTAGTCCTGGCCATAGCTGACAAGGGCACCCGGAACTAAGGCGATGGAATCGGTAAGCTCGATCGTAGACTCGGCGCTAATCTCGAAATACCAGCCATCGACTTCAAAGTCATAGGAGGCGGCACCACCAAGGTCGATCGGGCCGACGCTGGTTCCGATGCTCGTTCCAAGCTCAAGCGCATCGCTGTCGTTGTCGGGGAAATAATACCAGATCAATCCGACACCGAGATCGACCGCACCCAACGAATAAGTGAGTCCGGCGATAACGTCGAGCTCCTCGAAGGAGTTGCCCGTTTCGGCAACCGACTCGTACCAAAGGCCAAGGCCAAGGTCAAGGGAGTCGGTCAGCGGTGCGCTGTAATCGACGCTACCCCAAACACTGTGATCGCCGAAATCGACGCCGCGGAAGACATACTTGCTGTCGTAGCCAAGGCCGACTTCGAAGCCGAGATCTTCGTCAACGGGAGCGGGCATCACCGGTCCCTTGGAGGACGTCATCATGCTGCTTCCTGCGAAGGAGTAACCCGCGAACCCGAGAAGGCCGAAGGCGGAAATTGCGAGAGATTTGATTTTCATAAACTACTCTTGTTTGTTTCTTTTGGTTGTCAGTTGTGGTTGGAAATGTAAGAAGCATTAGCGTTTCCGTCAAATGCATTCTTAAACGGTTGTTTTATTTCCTTTTGGTGGTGAAGTCAACTTCGTTTCAGTTATTTTTGTGATTTTTCTCGACCTCCCGGTCGACGCGGGCAAGGCGTTTCCCGCGGAGTGCTGGTCCGGATCGAGAGCAAATTCCATTCCAACATTCGCAATCTCTGCGAAACCGTCCGCTCCGCGGCGGTTTCTCCCATGGCACTGAGCGTCACTCCAAGTCCGAGAGGATGACGGATTGAGCATGGCGTTGGCCGAGAGCGCGCGCTTGGGCCACCACCGATTCGCGATCTCCTTCGAAACGATAGGAATGGCAATTCGGGCAAATCGATACCTTTTGGGCGACGATCGAATCGCAGCCCGCGCAAATCTTGTATTTGGAGGGATTGCGCACGATTTTGTCCGCACGGCGGGCGCGTTCGCTAAGGGAATCGTTTGGATCTGCCATTCTAGTGGAATCTAGTCGATCTCCTCGCTGATTCAAGGACCGGAATGTCGGCCGGGATCGAATCGAGGTGTCTGTTGCAATTCGCGCCCTTGAGAGGAATTATTGGAACCATGAGAACAAAGACGAGATCGAAGAAGAGGGGCTGGATTCTGCTTGCCCCGCTGCTGTGGGGGCACTATTTCTCTGCTTCGGCGCAGGAAAAGGGCGCGGAGGAGTTGGAAGACCGCGGTCCGAAGGTGAAGTCGGTCTTCGAATCAAACGACCGTTCCCTCGAAAAGGAATTCGTTTTGCGGGAGCGGCTCGACGCCTTTTTCGCCGCGATTCAGTCGGGCAAGGTGAACTCGGCCTTCGAGGAATTGCTCAAAGGTTCTAAAATCGGCGAGAAGAAGGAGAACGTGGATGAGTTGGTCAAGAACACGAACGCCGTGCTGGAGCGCTTCGGAAAGCTGGAGGATTCCGAGCTGATTCGAGCGGAACGCGTTGGAGGGCGGGTCATCCGCCTGTCCTACCTGAGCTACGGTGCGGACTTTCCGCTCCAATGGCAATTCTACTGCTACCGGGGAAGCGAGCACTGGCAGATCCTCGACATCAACGTAAACAATGATCTGGATCAAATCTTCGGCAAGTCGGAGGAGAAAACTCCCCCGGTCGCAAAATAGCACCTGAGGAATCTTTCCCCGGAAACCCAATCTGCACCGCGACCCGGTTTCACCACCACGGAGCGAAATTCCGTCCGGGCGGGAAGTGATGGAAGATCCTATCGCCCCGAGGGCCCTAAGCGAGGGCGGCGATCTGGCGGGCGTAGATTCCCTTGATACGGCTGGCGGAGTGTTTGTGGATCACACCGTTTTTCGCCGCTCTGTCCGCTGCGGAAGCCACCTTGTTGTACTGCGCGACGGCTGCCACCTTGTCCCCGGCATCGATCGCGGCCTTCAGGGCCTTGCGACTCGTCTTGACGCGGGTTTTGATCGCCTTGTTGTGAAGAGTGCGTCCGCTGTTCTGACGGTCGCGTTTGGCTGCGGACTTGGTATTGGCCATGGATGTGAGTGGTGTTTATTCTCCGGACTGCGGGGAGCGAACCGTAGACGAGACACTCCCATTGTCAAGCGCCGCCTATTCCAATTCTCGCGAGACCACTCGAGGGCTCCGGTTTGAATCGCCACCCAAGGGCTTCCTGCCGGAGGGCGCCGCCGCAGCCAGGATCTCGGCCGACGGTTCGCCGAATTGCGGACTCGATACCGTCGGCTTCTCTCGACGCTTGGCGGCTGCGAGCATGGCGCGTTCTCCCCCTGGAATCTCTCGGCTCGCGAGGTGGGACGTTTTCACATCCACGGTGGCGCCACGAACGACATGCTTGTAGAGATCGATGACGTCCTTCGATTTCATTCGAATGCAGCCCCAACTGACCGGACGTCCGATATCACGTTCGGCAGCGGTACCATGGATGTAGATATAGCGGTTCTTCGCGTTCGCGTTGCATTTCTGCGTGCCTTCCAGCCAAAGGATCCGCGAGACAATGGGATCGCGCCCCGGCGAGTCCGGCTTCACGATTTCGCCTGTGGGGCGACGGCCCTTGAAAACGGTGCCCGGACGCGCGTTGTCACCGATCTTCGCGTAGACTCGCATCCGTCCCACGGGTGTGCAATCACTTCCCGGCTTGTCCCCGAGCCCTTTCCGCGCCGTCGACACAGGATAGGATTTCACGGGAACCCCCTTGTCCAGCAGCACAAGCCTCTGGTCCGGCACACTGACGACCATATGCATGGTTGTCTTCGGCGTTGTCGAACAGCTCACTCCCAACAGAAAGAAGCCACTCATAGCCAGGATACGAAGCGCCGTTCCAAGACACTTGGAGGCGCTTGTGGAATTTTTAGTAAGTCGCACGTTTAACATAAGCGTAATAATTACTAGGTTCCGCTATTTTAAAATAATGTCAAGCGAAGCCAACCAAAGACCTGTTTTTCCAAAAACCTTCCCTGCCGGGCGATCTACTGCGCAAGGGCCTCCGCCGGGCGGGGGCCAACGAACGCCCCGAAGAGGCGGACAATTGAACCGGCCGATACGTAGAGGAACCCGACCTGGAACATGATGAGGAAGGGAAGCGAACCCCAACCGCCGGTGAGGACGGAGTAGACGACAAGGTAGGTGAAGTAGAGGGCCATCGCGATCTCGAAGAGCGGGGCGATCGATTTGAGGGCGCGGTAGCGGCTCTTCTTCCAGTCCTGCTTCTTTTGCTCGATGCCGTATTTTGGCGTACGGATGAAGTCCGACTGCTTGTTGAAGAGAGCCTCAAGGACGGCCTTTCCGTTATTGATGGACATTCCGATGCCGAGCGCAAGCAGGAGCGGCAGGTAGATAATCTCCCGCACCCACTTCCCGTTCGGGTAGAGTGCCATCTGCGAGCAAACGTAGAAGGCGCCGACCGACAGCGAGGCCATGAGGAAGATCGGGATGTCGAGAAGGACGGCCCGCGTCCAGCCCATGGATGGCTGCATCGCGGGGTGGATGAGCAGGCAGAGGAAAATGAGGAGAAGGTAGGCGAAATTCGAGGTCAGGTGGACCGTGGCCTCCAGCTTGATCATGAAGGGAAGCTCGCTCGACCAGATAGGCCCCAGCATCTTCTTGCATGTCTGGATGGATCCTTTCGTCCAGCGGTGCTGCTGGGACTTGAAACCGTCCATGTCGACCGGCAGCTCGGCCGGAGTGACGACGTCCTTGAGAAAGATGAACTTCCAGCCCTTCATCTGGGCGCGATAGCTGAGGTCGAGGTCCTCGGTCAGGGTATCGTGCTGCCAGCCCCCGGCGTCGACGATGCAGGATTTCCGCCAGATGCCGGCGGTGCCGTTGAAGTTGAAGAACCGGCCGCTCCGGCTGCGGGCAGTCTGCTCAAGGATGAGGTGCCCGTCGAGGAACATCGCCTGAATGCGCGTGAGGAGGGAGTATTTCCGATTCAGATGCCCCCAGCGGGTCTGGATCATCCCGATCTTCGCGTCGGTGAAGTAGTGGATCATCTTGTGGAGGATGTCCGGCGGCGTGACGAAATCGGCATCGAGGATGAAGATGTAGTCGCCCTTGGCGGTGGCCATCCCGTGCTCCAGCGCGCCGGCCTTGAAGCCGGTGCGGTCCACACGGTGGATCAATTCGATGTCGTAGCCTTCCGACCGGAGGCGCTCGACTTCCGCCCGGCAGATGTCCACCGTCTCGTCGATCGAATCGTCAAGAACCTGAATTTGCAGGAGTTCCTTCGGGTAATCCATCTCCGCGACGGTGCGGATGAGACGCTCGACGACGTGCAGCTCGTTGAAGATCGGCAATTGCACGGTCACGACGGGAAGCTCGTCAAATTGACGGAGGGGCTCAGGCGCTTGGCGGGAGTGCTTGAGGAAGAGGAAGATCATCGAGTAGCGATGAATTCCGTATGCTGAGAGGCCGATGAGTACTAGGAAGTAGCAGAGTACCCAAATGGTGCTGGCGATGTCCATAGATTGCGTTGGATACTCCGCGCCTGACAGGGAGTCATAAGAGGACAGATAGAATGCCGGAATCTGGCCCGCCGTCAAGTGGCAATTCGGGGGGGCTGAGGTGGGCGCGGGCTCACTCTTTTTCCCTGGAAACCCCGCGCCGCATCTCCGCGAGGCTCGTCGCCTTCAGGGCGAGCGCGAGGCCGGCATAGACCGCCAGACCGAAGACGACGACGAGGGCGAGCGCGCAGGCCTTGAGGGCGAAACCGGACGCGAACCACCCCGCGAAGAGTCCTTTGGCCGCCCAGACCGCCGCTCCCATACCGGTGCTGGCCACGATGATGCGCCAGAGACGACGGCGGAGTTGGGCGTCGGGCCGCACCTGCCTCCGGAGCCCGTAGGCGAGCAAGCCCACGCTGACCCACGCGGAGACCGCCGTCGCCATGGCGAGGCCAATGTGCTTGTAGTGGGGGAAAAGGAGGAGGCTCACGCAGATATCGACCGTGACCGCGACGGCTGCGATCTGCATCGGTCGCCGCGTGTTCTCGCGGGCGAAATACCCCGGTTGCAGCACCTTGATCAGCACGTAGCCCGGAAGCCCGGCCGCGCAGCCCATGAGGGTCATCGCGGTCTGCAGGGTGTCGGCGGGGGTGAATTTCCCGCGTTCGAAGAGGGTGCCGATGATCTCGTTCGGGAGGACGAGCATCGCCACCATGGCGGGCAGCGAGATGAGAAGGGCCATCTCCATGCCGCGGTTGAGGGTGTGCCAGGCGGCCGCTTCGCGCCCGCCGCGCAGCTTGCGGGTGATGTCGGGCAGAAGGACGATGCCAAGCGCGATCCCGAAGACACCCAGGGGCAACTGGTAGATCCGGTCGGAGTAGTAGATGTAGGTGTTGGAACCGTCATTCTGGGAGCCGATCCAGTTGCTGAAGGCGAGGTTCATCTGCTGCACGCTCGCGGCCACGATGCCGGGTCCCATGATGAGGAAGAGCCGCTTGATCCTCGGCGTGATCCGCGGCCGGACGAAGCGGAGACGCATTCCCTTCCGCCGACAAGTCCAGAAGAGGAGGAACAACTGCGCGAAGCCCGAAATGAAAACGCACCACGCGAGGACATAGCCGACACCCGCGAGATTCGTCGCCCAGCCGAGCACGGGGACCGCCACGCTCAGGCCGACAATGAAAATGAGGTTCAGCAGAACCGGCGCGAAAGCCGGCATGGCGAAAAAGCGCAGGGAATTCAGCACGCCGCTCAGGTGGGCGGAGAGCGCCATGCAGAGCAGATAGGAGAACGTGATGCGTCCCAGGCCGATCGTCAGCTCGAATTTCTCCGGAATCTCCCGGTAGCCCGACGCGAAGACCGACATGATGCCACGCATCCCTGGAATGGCAATCAGGGTGCCGACCATCAGCACCAGCGCGAGGATGGTGAAGGCACGGTTCGCGAAAATCTCGGCTTCCTCCTTTCCCTTCGCCTCCAGCTCGCCGGCGAAAATGGGGACGAAGGCCGCGTTGAACGCGCCCTCGCCGAAAATCCGCCGGAACATGTTCGGAAACCGGAAGGCGGCGACCCAGGCCTCCGAGGCATTCGATTTCCCGAGGTAGCCCGCGATCATGGCGTCGCGAACGAAGCCGAGCAAGCGGCTCATCAGGGTGAAGCCACTGATCGTGGCCATGGAGCGGAGCATTCCCATTCCTGAGTCGAGCGCGTTAGGTCATGCTAGAACGAAGAGGCCCGGCGCAACCGGTCGTTGATCGCGACCCCGAGGCCCTTGTCGCTGACCGGTTCCGCCAGGATCTCGTCCACGCCGGCCTCGTCCAACTCGCGCATGAGGAAGAACAGCCGCAGGCCGGCCTCGTAGAGTTTGCCCGATCCGGGGCTCAGCACCGCGACCTTCTCGAAGTCCGCCATGTCGAGATACCCGTCCTTGCGCTTTCCACGGTAACTAAGCAGAGCGTAGGTCTTGCCCTGCTCGGGCACGAAGCCCTTCGGATCCGTCACCAGCCGCAGCGGCGTGCGCGGCGCGTAATGCGAGTCCAACTGGCCCGGCGCCTCGATCTTCCCCGTCTCGGGCGAAAGCCGCTTCCCTTGGACAACCTTCCCGTAGATCTGCAGGTTCTCCTTCGTGATCGGACCGGCGCGGAGGATCGTCAGGAGCGGCCTCGGCGCTTTCTTCCCGGGCGCACCCGAGGCGCTCGCGGGCTCGATCCTCACGATCGTCGATTCCAGCCCTTCCGAGCAGGCTCCGGCATCGATGATGAGGGGAATGCGGCCGTCCAGTTCGCTGAGCACGGCGCCGGCAGAGGTCGGACTGATCCGGCCGAAGCGGTTCGCGCTCGGCGCGGCGATCGGCGAGCCCAGTTCCTTCACGATCTTGGCGAAGACCGGATTCGCGCTCATGCGCACGCCCACCGTGGGCAGTCCCGCCGTCACGATCTCCGGAAGCGACGGATTCCGGGGCAGCACAAGGGTCAGCGGCCCCGGCCAGAAGACCTCGATGAGCCGCCGCGCCACCCTCGCGATGCCCGGCGCGAGCACCGCGACCTCCTCCACCTTGTCCTTCGCCGCCACATGGACGATGAGCGGATCGAAGGACGGGCGGTCCTTCGCCTCGTAGATTCGGGCCACCGCCGCCGCGTTGAAGGCGTCCGCGCCCAAGCCGTAGACGGTCTCGGTGGGCAGGGCCACCACGTCTCCGGCGCGGAGGAGGGCCACGGCCCGGCGCACGGCATCACGGGTATCCTCGCCTTCGTCGGCGATTACGGTTTCCGTCGTCATGGGTGCATGGAAAGCGGGTGCAAAAAGGGAGTGTCGGCTGGCAGGGGCGCGGGAGAGGGCTGTAAATTCGTGGAAAAGGCCTTAAGGTCAACCGCAATCCCCGTTTCCCCGAGATCTAACTCCGACCCGTTCCATGCCCGACTCCGACCCACCCGCGCCGCCCCGCCGACGGAATGTCGTGCTTGTCGGCTTCATGGGCGCGGGCAAGTCATCCATCGCCCGCCTCGTCGCCCGCGCCCTTGGCTTCGAGGGCGTCGATACCGACGACCTCGTGGTCGGGGCCGCGCGCATGCCGATCCACCGCATCTTCCGGACACAGGGCGAGGAAGCCTTCCGCGACCTCGAGACCGCCGCTCTCCTCTCCCTCGCCGGCCGGGAGCACCTCGTCGTCTCCACCGGCGGCGGCATCGTCCTTCGGGAGGAAAACCGCAAACACCTGCGCGCCACCGGGTTCACCGTCTGGCTCTCCGCCACCGTCGAGGCCACCTACGAGCGTGTCCGGCACAACACCGCCCGTCCCCTCCTCCGCGTTCCCGACCCGCGGGCCACCATCGCCGAGATGATGGCCGCCCGCGCGCCCCTCTACAGGGAAACCGCCGACCTCCACATCGACACCTCGCAGCTCAGCATGGACGACATCGCCTACGGCGTCACCGAGAGCGCCCGCCACGCCTTCTCCCGCTGAGGCGCGGGGTTAGGCCGCGTTTCTTCCTCTGGATCGCAAGAACGCGACAGTGCTCCCGCCCAAAAGCAAAAGCGCCATGAAGCCGGGCTCGGGAACGCCCTCAATTGAAATCGAATTGATCGAAGCCTGGAAATAATTCTCACCGGGAGCATCCTGATAAACAAACAGACCAAATGTCCGCGCGTTCAAATCGCCTACGCTCCCGGGAAAGCCCGTCCCGTTTAGCAAGGTGAAAGGAGCGGCCAGATCCTGCAACTGAAGCTCCGCGTAAAAAGGAAAGCCCAGTTCCGTCGCAGTAAAATAAAGGTAATCCTCCGGACGCTCCTGCAGCAGAATTCTGCTCCCGAGGTTAAAAATGTTCTGACTCGGGTCCAGGGAGTTGAACGCGTCGTAGTGAACCCGTCCCGCGCTCGTGTAGACATCGAATTCATACCCGGCAATCCCGCCGCTTCCGTATTCATAAAGGGAAAGTCCGGCGAGGGGACGGGACGGGTTCGGCAGCGTGGCCGGATCCACGTGGATATGACCGGTAACGACGCTCCCGTTCGAAAATCCGGACGGGGTCACGCCGACAGACAGGCCGGGCGCGGTCGTGAAATGGATTACCACACCTTGCGCGATGCCAAGCGGTGCGACGTGTAGCATCGTCCACAGCACCAGACGGGGGCAGCCACCAAGGACGTTGCGTTCCATGATCATGGAAGGGGGTCGGCACCGCGGATGCGGCCGAGCAGGTGGTTATGGCTCACGGGGAGTGAAGATACGCACGGGAAGGGACGAAACAAGGAGGAGAAATACGCGGCCGGTCGTGGGCTGAAGTCCAAGGACGATGCCTTCCGGCGGTGCGGAGCTACGCCCTCGGGCCGGCCCCGCGGATGGCTTCGCTCAGACCTTCGGCGTAGGTTTCGAAGTTCTTCGCAAAGAGGCCGGCGAGTTTGGCGGCG
This sequence comes from Verrucomicrobiales bacterium, assembly GCA_024641425.1. Classification (GTDB taxonomy): domain Bacteria; phylum Verrucomicrobiota; class Verrucomicrobiia; order Verrucomicrobiales; family DEV007; genus JAHEDC01. The sequence continues at coordinate 17,118 of JAHEDC010000033.1, forward strand.
GTGGCGTCGTAGGCGGCGGGGTCGCTCCAGAGCGCGCGGGGGCGGAGGATTTCCTTCGGGACGCCGGGGCATTCGGTGCAGGCGGCGAGGCCGAAAACGGGGTCGGTTTCGGTCGGGGCCTGGGCGAGCGCGCCGTCGTAGATGGCGTCCATGATGGCGCGGGTGTGGGCGAGCTTGATGCGGCTGCCGGTGCCGTGGGAGCCGCCGCACCAGCCGGTATTGACGAGCCAGACGTTGACATTGTGCCGGTGCATCTTCTCGGCGAGAAGCTCGGCGTATTTCCCCGGATGCCAGACGAGGAAGGGGGCGCCGAAGCAGGCGGAGAAGGTGGCCTGCGGCTCGGTGACCCCGACCTCGGTGCCGGCGACCTTGGCGGTGTAGCCGGAGATGAAGTGGTACATGGCCTGCTCGGTGGTGAGCTTGGAGACGGGCGGGAGGACGCCGAAGGCGTCGCAGGTGAGGAAGATGATGTCGGTGGGATGCCCGGCGATGCAGGGGATGCGGGCATTCGGGATGTACTCGATGGGATAGGCGCCGCGGGTGTTCTCGGTGATGCTGGTGTCGGTGTAGTCGACGTGGCCGCCGTAGTCGGCGACGACGTTCTCGAGCACGGCGCCGAAGCGAAGGGCCCGGAAAATGGCGGGCTCGGATTCCTCGGTGAGAAAGATGGCTTTGGCATAGCAGCCGCCCTCGATGTTGAAGACGCCGTCGTCGCTCCAGACGTGCTCGTCGTCGCCGATGAGCTGGCGCTTGGGGTCGGCGGAGAGGGTCGTTTTCCCCGTGCCGGAGAGGCCGAAGAGGACGGCGGAGGTGCCGCTCTCGGGATCGGCGGTGGCGGAGCAGTGCATCGAGAGCATGCCCGCTTTCGGCATGAGGTAGTTCATGATGGTGAAGATTCCCTTTTTCATCTCGCCGGCGTATTGCGTGCCAAGGACGACCATCTCGCGGTCCTCGAAGTCGAGGTCGACGCTCGTCTCGGAGGTCATGCCGGAGGTGAGACGGTTCGCGGGGAAGGCGCCGGCGTTGTAGATGACGTAATCGGGCTCGCCGAACTCGGCCAGCTCGGCCTCGGTGGGGCGGATGAGCATGTTCCACATGAAGAGGGCGTGGTACTGACGAGAGCAGATGACACGGATCTTTAGGCGGTACTTCGGGTCCCAGCCGGCAAAACCGTCGACGACGTAGAGCCGCTCGCGGGTGTTGAGGTAGTCCTTGGCGCGCTCGCGGTTGATCTTGAAGGTCATCCGGTCGATGGGGATGTTCACGGTGCCCCACCAGATGTCCTCGTCGGAGGGCGCGTTCTTGACGAGCCGCTTGTCCCGCGGCGAGCGCCCGGTCTTGCTGCCGGAGAAAGCGATGAGGGCGCCGGTGTCGGTGATGCGCGAGTCCTGCCGGTAGCGCATGGCGTCCTCATAGAGCCGGGAGGGCGGATGGTTCCGCAGGATGGTTTCCACATGGATGTCGTACTGGCTGAGGTCGATGGTATGCATGGCGTCGTGCGTCCATCCTCGCAAAGGCGGGGCTCCGGGTCAAGGCTCGTCCCCTCCGGTGGCGTTTTCCAGCGCCCCCGATTCCCGAATATTCCGCTCGAAAAACGGCGGAGGGACAGCCATATTGCGGGCCGGTTGTTTCGGCAACCCGTCCGCATCCACCATGAAAACGCATCCGTTCCCCATCTCCTGTCCGCTCGCCCTGCTGGCCGGGCTCTTCCTTTCCCTCGCCGGCGTGCAGGCGCAGGAGGTTCCCGAAGACCTCATCGACGACGAGCATGTGCAGGAGGAATTCGGGATCAACCATTTCACGACGCCGTCGATCAAGCTGCTTTTCGAGGATCTCGACAGCCTGGGCACCCTGCCTTACGACAAGCTGCGCCGGGATATTCCCGAAGGCGTGCCGCGCGACCGGGCGGTCATCGCGCTGAGCCTTGGCACCCTGATCGCGGACGGTTTCCTCATCGTCCAGGCCGAAAAAGTCTCGGAGCTGGAAGACATCGGCAAGGCGGTGCTCCGGCAGGCGAAAGTCCTCGGCGCCGGCACCCGCGTCACCGCGCACACGAAGAGCATTCTGGAAAACAGCGGACTCGGCGAGTGGGCGAAGCTGAAGGACGAACTGGCGAAAACCCAAAAGGACGTGCAGGCGGAAATGGTGACCCTCCGCGATGTCGACATCGCCCACCTCGTGAGTCTCGGCGGCTGGCTGCGGGCCCTGGAAATCGTCGCGGTGACCGCCTCCGACCCTTATTCGGCGGAAAAGGCGTCCAAGGTGCAGCGCATGGACACGATCCAGTATTTCCTCGAAAGCCTCAACGGACTCGAGCCGAAACTCCAGGAGAACCCGAACATCATCAAGACGATCGCCATCGTCAATCGCATCCTCGAAGCCGTGGAAGCCACCCAGGACAAGGCGGTGGACGAGGCGACGCTCCAGATCCTCACCGCGAAGGCCCGCGAGTTCCGCGCGATCGTCGAGGAAGGCGAGAAGAAGTGAAGCCCGGACGGTTGATTCGGAGGGACGAGGGAGATTCTTTGACGGCGAGGCGGATCGGGGCTTGATTGAGAAAATTCGCAACCGGCAACTGCGGGAGCGGTAAAAGAGACCCCACCTACCATGACCGAGGAAGAAAGCTACATCATCGAAGTCAACGACAAGGAAGTGCGCTGTTTCCGCCCCGACGGAACCTTGGACTCCCTTTCCTGGAAGAACCTCCGGCGGGTTGAAGTCGTGGTTACCCACGACGGTCCACTGCCCGAAACGTTCCTCACCCTCCACGGACCCACCGCCGCCGTCGTCATTCCGGAGGGCGCGACCAATGCCGAGGAACTGACCGAGCGCCTCTTCGAGCTTCCCGGCTTCGACGCCGATACCTTCGTCGAATCGATGTCCGCGCAGAACGCGAAGACCTTCGTCTGCTGGAAGCGCCCGTAGGCGGGGCGCGTGTCCTCCGCCATGCATCGCGCACCGCTCCTGCGCCTGCTCGCCGAATACGCGGCGCGGCATCCGGAAGAATCCGACTGCACGGGACGCTTCACCGAATTCGTTTCCACGCACCCGGATTGTTTCGAGCGCTCGCTCGCCATCGGCCACGTGACCGGCGCGGCGTGGATCCTCGACCGCCGCGGAACCCGCGTCCTGCTCACCCACCACCGGAAACTCGATCGCTGGTTGCAGCCCGGCGGCCATGCCGACGGCGATCCGGATGTCCTCGCCACCGCTGCCCGCGAGGCCCTGGAGGAAACCGGGCTGACCGGACTTGTTCCGGATGCCGAATCCCTCTTCGACCTCGACATCCACCCGATTCCGGCACGGGGAGACGTGCCGGAGCATCTCCACTACGACGCCCGCTTCCTCTTCCGCGCCACCGGCAGCGAGGACTTCACCGTGAGCGAGGAATCCCACGATCTCGCCTGGGTGCCCCTCGAGCGGCTGGAGGACTACACGACCGAGGAATCGATTTTGCGCCTCGCCCGAAAGGCGCGCTGAGACTCCTCCCTCACGATCCCAGGAACAAGGCGTCCGCAACGGCCTGGAGCAGCAGCCTCGTCGCGCTGGCGGGAGCTTGGTCCGCGTTGTCGACGAGCGCCTCGCACGAGAGATAGACTTCCCGCCGTACCGTGGCGCTGGCGTGGAAGATATCCGTGAGAGCGTGGTCGAAGTGGCCGAGATTCTCCTCCTTCGGCTCGACGAGATAGGCGTGGAGGGCGGCGATGGAATCCGAGAGCCCTTCGGTCGAGCGATGGCGGATCGGAGGGGACTTGAAGGGGACAAAGACCGGCTCGACGAGGAATCCGAGCGCCTTGGTGAAAGCATACTCGTAAATGGAAAGCCGGGCGTCGGACTCGATGAGAACGCGCACCGACGACTTGAAGCGGTGGAACGACTCCGCCGACAGGGTACGCAAAGCCGGGAAAAACTCCCGCGCCTTCGCCGCCCGCGTCCACGGATCGAGCGCCTTCGCCGCCTCGATGTGGACATCCACCGCATCCGCCATGGCGGAGCCTTCGCGCCCGGCGAGGATCTCGAGCTGCCGCGCGCGGGATTCGCCACTCTCGTCGAGGAGGCTGGCGAAAAGGCAGGCGCGTTCGAAGTCGGCGGTTCCGAGCGGGATCGCGGGATCCGGCGCGGGCAGCCGGGTCGCGCTCCATTCGTCGGCCGGACTGTTGCTGGCGGCGACCGCGGCCTCCGCCCCCTGTTCGCGACGCCAGGCCTCGCTGGCGATCTCCGGCATCGGCACGGTAGCGCCGTCGTAATCGAGGAGGTCCATCGGGGTGAACTTCCCGACCTTCGCGAGAAGGACATCGGGAAAGAGGGAAATGCGCGTGTTGAACTGTTGGACAGCGTCGTTGTAGCCGGTGCGCATGAGGGCGATCTCGTCCTCGAGGGCGATGAGCTGCCGGAAAAGCAGGGCGGTCTGGCGGTCCGCTTGCAGATCGGGGTAGCGCTCGATGAGCCCCAGGAGCGCGGCCCCGGCCTGGCGTCCGCTTTCGAGCACCGTCCCGGCCTCGACGGCACCGGCACCGGCCCCGCTCCGGAGCGCGGCCAGATCCTCGAAAACCCCCCGCTCGTGCGCGAGGTAGGTCTTCGCGATCGTCTCCATCGCCGGGACCAGTTCGGCCCGCTTCTTCATCGAGACCTCGATGTTCGCCCAGTTCCGCCGCGCCCGCTGGCGGAGGAAGACAAGGTCGTTGTAATGGACGATCAGGGTAAGCCCGCAGAGGTAGGCCGGGCCGATCAGGGCGGCGGCAAGGTAGTCGGCCGGACTGAAGGCCCCCGCCAGCGCGAAGAGCATGAGCCCCGCGAGAAGCGCTCCGCCGAAGGCGGCGGAAAGCCACGCGATGGCAACGGCCCCGCGCCGGAAGACGACGTGGTCTTCCTCATACGAGCTGAGGTAGAACGGGTGCCTGCCCGCCGGTTTCACCAGATGCAGGCGGTCGCCGAACTCGGGATCGACCACGGCCTCGCCGACCGCGAAGAGGGGATCGCCCAGCTGCAGCCAGTCCTCGATGTGCCGCAGCTTGCCCTCGCGTCGCGTCTCCTTGCGCCAGCTCATCACGGTCGCGCCCTCGGGATCGATGGGAAATACCCCCTCGCGGTCGCGGCAGAGGAAATGCCGTCGCCGGTCCTCCTTGTGGATCTCGACCCATTTCGCGTTCTTCCCGCTCCCGCGTTTTTCCAGGATCCGGTAGAGGTAGGAGACGCAGGGCCGGCGGGCGAGCGGCGAGACGAGCGGATCATGGCCCTCGGGAATATCGACGATCCCCTTCAGTTCGGCGAGCCCGTAGGAAACACCCTTTGTCGGCGAGGTGTGGAGGTTTTCCAGCAGCCGCTTCTCCCGCACCGCGCCGAAACCCGCCCAGGTCGCGCCCACGGCGGTGCCGAGACCGAGCGAGACCCAAATCCATCCCCAGAAGCCGGACAGCCGCGTCGGCTCGAAATGCGACTCCAGTTCTTCCAGAATCCCCGCGTCCTCGGCGGGGAGGGTGATCACCGGGGGGTCCGGAAGCGCGAGATTCCACGCGTAGAGGTTGTAGGGGAACGATCCCGTCTGCCGCCGCACCCGCTCGGAGCCGGCGGCGAGGTCAATCCGCACCCGCCGCAGCTTCGTCGCCGTCTCCAGAGGCAGATCGAAGAAATGGTCCAGCGTCGCCCAGTCGCCATCCCAGGCTTTTCCGCCGTGCGTGGCGTAAGTCTCGATGATGAGCGCGCGCACCGTGTTCGCGTGCCGCGCGATGCGCGCGTGCGAGGCCCGCAGGTCGTCGACGATCATCCGGCTGCCGTAGATCAGAAGCAACACGCCGACGACCGCGCTCAGGAACCAGAAGAACCCGAGCAGCCGGTGCACCCCGAACAAGCGGAAGACGAAGGCGCTCGCGGCCGCCGCGAGGACGAGCCCGATCCAGCAGAGGAAAACCGACCCGACCCCGCGCGCGCGCCGTTCCCCCGACTCCTCCTTTTCCGAGATCATCGGCCGGTAGTCGCCCGCCACGGTGAACCCGACCTCGACGCCGCCGCCGGCGGAAGGCACCGCGAAGCCGAAGACAAAGACCTTCTCCGACGGCTCCAGCCGGTATTCCGTATAGCGCATGTCCCCGGAGGTCCGGGAATGGGACGAACCGACATTGAAGGCCGCGCCCGCCGTCGCGACCTCGACCGCGCCGCTGTCATCCTGCAGCCGGAGCCTCGGCACGACCCGGCTTTCGTCGCTCACCGTATCCCAGTGCGTCTTCCCGTCCGAGTCCGTCCGCTTCCGCTCCACATGGTAGCGGTAGTAAAGGCAGGGCGTGCCGGTATCCGGCGACGGCAGCGTTCCGCCATCCGCCATCCCCTCCGGCGGCAGGACGCGGCCTCCGAGATTCACCTCGCCCGAAATGACCGCCGCGACCGTCGTCCTCGGGATGCGCTCGATCTGCCGCATCTCCGCCACCTTGCTGAAAGAGCAGCGCTCCAGCGCCATCGAGCCGAAAACCAGTCCCACGATCAGCGCCAGCTTCCACAGCCTCGACCAGAAGCCCTGCCGCCCCTTCACCGCCTCCGGCGGCGCGCACATCGGGCAGACGTAACTCGCGCTCGGCACGGCCCCGCCGCCCGGCACGTGGGCGCGCAGGGGGATCGTCGTCCCGCATTTCTCACAGAGGAGCGTGTTCATTGAGCGGGAATAAAGCGGAGTCCCCGCGTTCTGTCCATCCCCGTCCCTCGTGGCGGGGCCATCCTGGCCTTACCCTGTCACCCCGGGGGCAGGATGCCCCCGCTACGGGGCGGAATCGGATTGACGGCGTCCAAGGAAAAGCGATTCTGAAAGAAATGGACCTCTCCCAGACACCGGATCGCGGCCACCGGCGGCGGTTAGTGCTCTTTGTCGGCGGCGCGATTCTCGTGGCCGTGGCGTTGACGGGCGTTGTCTATTTCAAGGACGAGCCGCTGGAGGATCACCGCGATCTCGCCCCCGATCCCGCACGCGTCAAAGGTGGGGACGCGACCTATGAGGCATGGCTCTCCGCGGCCGCGATGCTGGATCTCCCGGCCGCGGAATCCCGCATGTCCGAAGCGCACGGCATCGCATCCGGATACCAGCCCTGGGATCCCACCGTAGCCGAAAGCGTTCTCGATCCCAATCGTGCCGCCCTTGACGCCGCGATCCAAGCGGACGCCCTCGGCGCGTTCATCGTGCCACTGGTGACCGGCTTTCCGCCTAGCGAGGAAGAAGGGGAGCGCGAGGGAGCGCTGATGGATTTCGATGCGTTCAATCCTCTTTCCACCGTGCTGGCCCTCCGGACGCTTGAGCAAGTGGAGGCCGGCGACCTCACCTCGGCCCGGGATACCGCTCTCGTTCTCTTGCGCTTCGGAGACCGGCTCGCCGAGGGCAACGGCTCGCTCCTCTCGTATTCGCTGGGCACCTACGTGCGGAGGCGCGCCTTCTCGGTGATCGAGAAAATCGCCGACGCGGGCGCATCGGATCTCCTTCTCGCCGATCTCCCCCGACCGCTCGAAGAAGGCGCGGATTCTGTGGAAAGCTACCGCCGCGCCGTGCGGGCCGAGTTCGTGACCATCCCCGATCTCGCCACGCGTCTCAACGAGCCGGGCAATGACCTCTGGTTCGCCTGCTGCGACGTGCCACCCTCCTTCC
>JAHEDC010000394.1 GCA_024641425.1 Verrucomicrobiales bacterium
CGAAGGCTGCGGCCGCCCTCATTCTCGGCGGCGCGGGCGGACGACGATCTCCGAAACGAACGGCTGGCCTTCGAGAGCCCTGCCTGGGTTCCCGACGAACCCGTATCCCCGAGCTCCCTGGGGGGCTTGAGAAGGGAACGATCTCAACCGGGGACTGTAGCTCCGGGTTCGGTAACGCGGATGTCGCTTCGGCTTGATTCTACGGCAGGGTGGGATGGGGATTCCCGGCAAGGATATCCCGGAGCTGCCTGGCGGGCCATTGCCCGGGGGCGTTCGGCTCGACGAGATAGCCGTAGTTCAGGAAGGAGCCGCACTGCGCGGCAAGCAGCCGGGAGGCCATGCCGAGGGGGCCCATGCCCATGACCGAGAGGGGTGTGTCGGGATAGAATTCGAGCAGTTCGATGAGCCGGTGGAGCTCGCCGGGGCCGTGGAGCCGGGTGGCGATCTTGATGGCATTGGCTCCAAGATCGAGTCCCCGTTGGATGACGCCGCGGAGGTCCGCCGTGCCCGGCGTCGTGGTGAAGTCATGGAAGGAGCCGATAATGAGGCGTCCGGAAGCACGGGCCTCGGTCGCGAGGCTGGCGAGGTCGGGCAGGGAACGGATCTCAATGTCAAGGGCAGAGGCGACGGGAAGGGCCTCGGAGAGCAGGGCTCGACGGGCAGCGGTGTCGAGTCCGCCGGCGCCGCCTTCCTCGGGATGGCGCGCGGTGGCGATGATCGGAAGGGCGGGGGAGAGCGACGCGGCGGACGCGAGGGCATCGCCGGGGGGGGCGAGTCCGTCGAGGCGGAGCTCGAGAACGTCGCAGTGGAGGGAGACATCGGCAACCTTTCCGAGGGCACGGACATCGTCCCGAGAGGCAAGGGGAGCGACAACGTTCGGCGAATTCAGCGCGATTGACTTATGGGTGTTCGACGCCATTGTTTGCGGTGATTAATAAAACTGGGTGATCTCCCGCTGGAGACCCTATTGAAATTCCATGTTAGGCCGCAAGCAAGAGATCAATCTACAGGTAAACCAGATTCTCGATAGTGTTCTGATTGCCCTCGTATTCTGGTTGAGTCACTCGCTCCATTTCTGGATTCGCGCGCGGTTTTTCCCCCAACACGGGAACATCCCACCTTTCGAGGAATTCTTCTGGCTCATGGCGATCGTGGTGCCCTTCACGCCGATTATCCTTGAGTTTCATGGCTATTACGACCATCCGCTGCACAAGACGGTGGCGAAGTCCCTCGGCCAGATTCTCCGAACGTTCTTCGTTTTGGGCCTGGTCATCGGCGCCTGTGTTATTTTTTTCCAATGGGGGGCGAGCAGCCGCATTGTGCTCATCCTCGTGGGAGTCATCGGAAGCGGGGCGCTTCTTCTCAAGGAGGCGCTGGTCGTCGCGTGGCTGCGCAAGCGGGTGCAATCCGAGGGCTGGAAGGAGCGGGTTCTCCTTGTCGGCACTCCGGACGATGTGACGAAGTTCCGCGAAAGCCTCGGGCCGGTGGAATTGAGTGAGATGCAGGTCTGCGAGGAGATCGACATCTCGCGCCAGCCTTTGGAGGAATTGGTGGATGCGCTGCACCGGTATTCGGTTGAGCGCGTCCTTTTCTCCGTCGGGCACGTCCACTTCGACAAAGTGCAGCATGCGATCAGTGCCTGCGAGCTGGAAGGGGTCGAAGCGTGGCTCGCGGGGGATTTCATCACGACCAGCATTGCGCGACCGACCTTTGATACCTTGGGGGAGGGGCGCCTCATGATGGTTTTCCGCTCGACCCCGGAGATTTCCTGGCAGTTGCTTGCGAAACAGGTCATTGATCGAGTCGGTGCGGCGATCGCGCTTTTCCTTTCCCTCCCCCTCTGGATTGTGGCCTACCTCGGGATCAAGCTTTCCTCTCCAGGGCCAGTGATGTTCAAGCAGATGCGGGGAGGGAAGCACGGAAAGCCTTTCATGATGAATAAGTTCCGCACGATGGTCGTTGACGCGGAGGCGAAACAGGCCGCGCTCCAGGCCCGGAACCAAATGAGCGGTCCCGTCTTCAAGGTCGACGATGATCCGCGGATTTTCCACTTCGGCCGTTTCCTGCGCAAGTGGAGTATCGACGAACTTCCCCAGTTGTTGAACGTGCTCAAGGGGGAGATGAGTCTTGTGGGACCGCGCCCCCTTCCCTCCTACGAAGTGGAGAAAATCGAGTATTCCTCGCAGCGCCGCCGCCTGAGCATGAATCCCGGGATCACCTGCATCTGGCAGGTTTCGGGTCGAAACAACATCACGGATTTCGAGGAGTGGGTGCGGCTGGATCTCAATTACATCGACAACTGGTCGATCTGGCTCGATGTGAAGATTCTTCTGCAGACGGTGCTGGTCGTCCTGTTCCGTCGCGGAGCCCAATAGGACGCGCCGAATATTGGGAAGATGGCCTCTTTTGGGGTTGCCAGCCCTCACCTGCCTGTGCTGTTGTCTCCGGGGCACGCCCTTCCCAAGGAAGGCGGTGATGCCGTTTTCTCCCATTCGCCTTTCAAATTCCTCTCCCATGCCCATCGATGTCTTCACCAAACAGCGTCAGGAAATGCGCACCTCCCTGGTAACGGGCGGCGCGGGATTCCTGGGTTCCCATCTCTGCGACCTCCTTCTCTCCAAAGGCCATCGCGTCATCGCGATCGACAACCTCCTCACCGGCAGTACCCGGAATATCGAGCATCTCGCGGGCAACGGGAATTTCCATTTCATCGAGCATGACGTCACGAATTACCTCTACGTCCCCGGCGCGGTCGATTTCATTTATCACCTCGCCTCGCCCGCGAGTCCGATCGACTATCTGGAATATCCGATTCCCACGCTGAAGGTCGGAGCGCTCGGCACCCACAATGTCCTTGGTCTGGCCAAGGCGAAGTGCGCGACGTTTCTTATCGCATCGACCTCCGAGGTGTATGGCGACCCGCTGATCCACCCGCAGCGCGAGGACTACTGGGGGAATGTGAATCCGATCGGGCCGCGCGGCGTTTACGACGAGGCCAAGCGTTTCGCCGAAGCCATGACGATGGCCTACCACCGCTACCACCACATCGACACCAAGATCGTCCGCATTTTCAACACCTACGGGCCACGGATGCGCCTCAACGACGGGCGTGTCGTGCCCGCCTTCATCGGGCAGGCGCTCCGGGGTGAACCGCTGACCATCTTTGGCGACGGGACGCAGACGCGCAGTTTCTGCTACGTCTCCGACCTTCTCGATGGCATTTACCGTCTTTCCCAAAGCGACACGCACGACCCGGTGAATATCGGGAATCCCGCCGAAATGACCATCCGGCAGTTCGCCGAAGAGATCGTGCGCATCACAGGCACCGCGTCGTCGATCGATTTTCGTCCGCTCCCCGTCGACGACCCGCGCGTCCGCCAACCCGACATTGCCCTCGCCCGTGAGATTCTCGGGTGGGAGCCGAAAGTGGCCTTCGCGGAAGGGATCGTCACGACGATCGCCTACTTCAGGGAATTCCTCGGTCTCGATCCCGTTTCCTGACCGCTTCCCGGAGCAGGAGGGTGGCCGGGCAATCCCTTCCCCCCGCTTGATTTGCCGGTATCGCGCGACTACCCTCGGCGACTCCCCTCACCCAATAAATCTCTCTCCCGACGATTTTCTTTCTGGCCAAGCTGGAAAAATTTCCCCACACTCGGGAAGAATTCCCTAAATCCCATACAACCCACTATGAAATCTTTCGCTCCTGCTCTCGTCGCCCTCGCCGCCTTCGGCGCGATGGCGCTCGTTCAACCTGGTTCTGCCCTTGCTCAGCAAGGGCCGGTGACCGCAAAAGTTTCCAATATCGAGGTCAGCCTTACCAAGACGCCCCGTCTTTCCGTCGAGGCCGGGACGAAGGAGAAACGGGATACCCAGCGCGAATGGTTGGAGGTCGAGGTCGAGTTCCAGGCCGAGATGGGGAACGCCAAGGACGAATACGTCAACGAACTGGAATTCAGCTACCATGTCTATTTCAAGAGCGACGCCAAGGTGACGACGATCTACACCGCGAATGTCATTCACGTGAACATTCCGGTGAAAGAGACGACGTATTCCTCGATCTATGTCTCGCCGACCACGCTTGGAAAAATCTTCGGCAAGGACAAGAAAGTGAATCCGAATGACGTCTGGGTTGCCGTTGAGGTGAAGTCCCAGGGCGCTGTCAAAGGGGGGATGGCCAACCAGAAGGAAAGTACAAAATGGTGGCAGAGCCCCAATGCCAGCCGCGTCGACGGCATGCTCCTCAACAAGTCGCAGACCCCCTTCGCGTTTCTCTGGTGGGATCGTTATCCCGAAGTGAGGAACCAGCGCTAAACGTCGTCCCTTTCCCGGTATCCGTTCACCGGGGGGCACTAAGCTCTCCCCGCGCGGCGGCACTACCGACTCCCCCTCCCCAATCCCGGTCACGCTTCCGGTTCTTCCCCCTCCTCTCACGCAGACCGCTCCAATATCCCATGGCAAGCCAGAAAAAAATCGTCACTCTCAACGTCGGCTCCCAGCGAGTCGGAATGGGCGTCTTCTCCCCGGCCCCGGGCGGGGGACTCGTGCTCCATAACTACCAGTTTTCCGAGTTGCTCGGTGATCCTGCGGCCGAATCGGCGCGCATCCCCCAGATCACTGTCGCCGTGAACGAACTGGTGCAGAAAATGGGCGTCAAGGGGCAGGCGGTGCGGTACGCCATTTCCGGACATTCCGTTTTCACCCGCTTCGTCAAACTCCCGTCACTCGACGAGGATAAGGTTGACCAGATCGTTGAGTTCGAAGCCCAGCAGAACGTGCCCTTTCCCATCGACGAGGTGGTTTGGGATTACCAGCTCGTCGGGAGCGATTCCTCGGAAGTCGAGGTCGTGCTCGTTGCCATCAAGTCCGATTCCCTGAACGAGATCAACGATGCCGTTGAGGAATCCTCGCTCGCGACCCAGACCGTGGACGTCGCGCCGATGGCCCTCTACAATGCTTTCCGCTACTGTTACGGCGATCTGACGGAGCCGGCGATGCTCATCGATGTGGGGGCGCGGACGACCAATATCGTTTACATGCACGGATCGCGTGTCTTCACCCGCAGCGTGCCCGTGGGGGGGACGGCGGCCAGTTCCGCCATCGCGAAGGAATTCGATATTTCCTTCGCCGAGGCCGAAGCCCTCAAGATTCGGGACGGATTTGTCTCGCTCGGGGGCGGTTACGCCGATCACGAGGATCCTGCCATCGCCTCGATGTCGAAGGTCATCCGCAACACGATGACCCGGCTCCACGCGGAAGTGGTGCGCACGACCAGTGCCTTTCGCCAGCAGGGTGGTTCCGCTCCGAAGGTCGCCTACCTTTGCGGGGGGAGCGCCGGACTCCCTTATCTCCGTGAGTTTTTCAATGAAAAGCTCAATGTGCCCGTCGAGTACTTCAATCCTCTCCTCAACGTCTCCGTGGGGCCGAAGGTTCAGGCGGACGAGATCGGGAAGGAAGCCCACACCTTGGGTGAGTTGGTTGGGATGGCCCTGCGGGGCGTCGCCGCTTGTCCGATGGAGATCGATCTCGTCCCCGAAAAGGTCGAGGCGCGAAAGGATCTCGCGCGGCGCAAGCCATTCCTCATTACGGCCGGCGTCTGCCTTCTCAGCACCCTCGCCGCGCTCGGCGTGCATTTCACCAAAGGGGCCTCGCTCACCCGCGATCAACTGTCCGCCCTCAAGGTCGAGCAGAACACCCTCGGCGGGTTCGATAGCAAGATCGAGGCCGAGGATGCGGCGCTCACGGAGGCTCGTCTCCGCGCCTATCCCCTGCGCACCGCCGTGCAGGGGCGAACCCTCATGCTGGACATTGTGGGCCATCTCAATTCCAAACTCGCCAGTGACCGTCTCTGGATCACCCAATTCGAAGTCCTCTCCAAGGGGGCCCCGCTTCCGGATTTCAAGCCGCTCTTCCCCGAGGGGGTTGCGGATCGGCTTTTCGGTACCCCTGAACCCGTCAAGCCCAAGATCGATCGCAATGCTCCCGTCGAAATTCCGATGATCGATTCGATTCGTTTCTACGGTCTCTATCGTGATGATGTCGCGAACGTCTTCCAATTCGAATCGGCCTTGCGCGCGGATCCCAAGTTCTTCGCCCTTACGGAAAGCGAGCCTCCCCGCGACGAGATCCTGCAGGTCAAGACCGGCCATAGCGAGGATGTCTGGGCCGAGATGTTTCGCTTCGATCTCCCTCTCGCCCACTCCATTCCGATCCAATAGGCCCGACCTTCCCCCTGTCCCCCGTTCCTCACCGTTCTCCAGGATTTCCCCATCTCCCGCACTCGTTCCCTTCATGAAAGACAATAAGTTTCCCGCCGTTT
>JAHEDC010000034.1 GCA_024641425.1 Verrucomicrobiales bacterium
GGACATCTCCCGTAAATTTCGTGATTGTGAGAGTGCAGGCAATCCGTTAAAAGCCCTGAACGCATTTTCCGGAATAACGGTTAGAGTCCAAGTCGCAGGCCCCGCGTTCCCCACTTTATCCTTCATCCTTCTCACTTCCCTTCATGAGCAAGCCTACTTCTGAATTCATCCACGCGGTCCGCGAGCGTGTGGGCACGATTGTTGTCGGACAGGAGGTCGTGGTCGAGCGGCTTCTCATCGCCCTCTTCACGAGCGGCCACCTGCTCCTCCAGGGCATGCCCGGCCTGGCGAAGACGCTGCTCGTGAATGCCATCGCGAAGTCGATCGACCTCCATTTCAGCCGCGTCCAGTTCACCATCGACCTGCTGCCCTCGGACATTCTCGGATCGGAGATCCTCGATCAGAAATCGGGCGACTTCCGCACGCTGAAGGGGCCGATCTTCACCAACCTCCTGCTGGCCGACGAGATCAACCGCGCCGCGCCGAAGGTGCAGGGCGCATTGCTGGAGGCGATGCAGGAACGTAAGGTGACGATCGGCAAACAATCGTATCCGCTCCCTGCGCCCTTCCTCGTCATCGCGACGCAGAACCCGATCGAGCAGAGCGGCACTTTCGAACTCCCGGAAGCGCAGCTCGACCGCTTCATGCTCTGCAACCGGCTCGACTATCCGACGCCGGACGAGGAGGAGGAAGTCCTCAAGCGAAACCTGAAGCTCGGTATCCGCCGGCAGGACGGCGGCGCGGTCGCGGAAACGGAATTCGACCGCGTGAGCGACGAGCCGGTGGGCAGCACCGAGGATCTGGTCAAGGCGATGGAAGCCGTGCAGGCGGTGCACGTCAGCGAGGTCTTCATCAAGCACGTCGTCGAACTGGTCGGGCGCACGCGGCACCACAAGCACATCGAACTCGGCGGCAGCCCGCGGGCCGGCATCGCGCTCATCAAGGGAGCCCGCGCCCGCGCCCTCATCAACGACCGCGACTACGTGATCCCGGAAGACCTCTTCGCCCTCGCCGAGGATGTGATCCTCCACCGCATCCGCCTCAATTACGAGGCCCTCGCCGAAGGTTACACCGGGCAATTCGTCCTGAAGGAGATTCTGAATGGGCTCGGGTGAGGAATTTTCAGTGTTCAGTTTTAAGTTTTCAGCGAAGGCGGTGCTGCTGAACCCAATGAGCCAATAACAAATATCCGATAACCCCCCCATGTCCTTTCTCGAAACCTGCGATCCGCTTGATTCCCGGCAATTCCTCATTGCCGTGAAGCGTCTTGCGGACAGCCTGAGTTATGGGACGGATAGCTCGCCGTTTCTCGGCTCGGGGGTGGAATACGTGCAATCGCGGCAATACCAGCCGGGTGATCCGGTGCGCTCGATCGACTGGCGTCTGACCGCGCGGACAGGGAAATTCTATGTGAAGGAATACGAGGCCCCGAAAAGGATGCCAGTCTATCTCCTCATCGATACCTCGGCGTCGATGACGATTACCTCGCACACGCTGAGCAAATACGCGTGGGCGCTGCAGATCGCGGGCGGAATCGCCTTTGCCTGCCTCGATCGCGTGAGTCCGGTCGGCGTGCTCGGGGTGGGGGAGCGGGATTTCCAACTGAGTCCGAGTCTTTCGCGCGACCAGATCCTCCAGTGGCTTCATCGACTTCGCCATTTCCGCTATGACGAGCGCACCTCGCTGGGGCGTCGCCTGGCCGAGTTGACCCCGAGCCTGCCGAACCGTGCCCTGCTTATCGCCCTGACCGACATGCACGATCCCACCGCACTCCGGGCGCTGAAACATACCGCGCAACGGCACGACACCGTGGTGTTGCAACTCCGCGATCCGGCCGAAACGCATTTGCGGGGTGGCGGTTTCTTCCACGCCCACGAGGCCGAGACCGGGCACGCCTTCGTCACCCACGGGCGGAAGGTCTGGCTCGATCCGGAGACCGTGGCCGGTGAGTTGAAACGCGGCGGCATCGACCACCTCGTCCTTCCCATCGACGAACCGTTTACCCATCGGCTGCGGAGTTTCTTCCAGGCCCGGAACATGCTCGGGAGGGGCGCACGATGATGCGCCTGTTCATGGGCATCCTATTTGTCCTCACGGCCTCTCTGTCGCGGGCGGAGGACGCGACCGACCCCACCGTCGGCATGACGGGCACCCTCGAGCAGCGCGTTCTTCCGGGCAGCGAGTTGGAAGTGATTCCGCTCGCCGGCAGCGACTCTCCCCTCGTGCTCCGCATCACCGCCGCCTATCCGCACGGCACCGACTGGCGTTACGATTTCTCCTTCTACGGGCTCGATCCCGGAACCTACGATCTGCGCGATTATCTCCGTCGCAAGGATGCCTCGACGATGGACGGGGTGCCCGAGATTCCCGTCGAGATCCGCGCCATCCTTCCTCCGGGTGGCCAGCCGAAACCACACGACCCCGAGCACCAGAAACTCCCGCGCGTCGGTGGTTACAAGCTGCTCCTCATCGCGGGCGGCGTCCTCTGGGTCGGCGTGTTGGCCTTACTTCTCTTTGCCGGTCGGCGGAAAGCCGGAGCCGGCAGCGAGAATGCGGAGACGAAACCGGCCACCCTTGCCGAACGCCTGCGTCCGATCGTTCTCGAGGCGCGGGAAGGCAAGCTCGACAAGGAAGGCCAGGCGCGGCTTGAGCGCCTGCTTCTCGCGGTCTGGCGGAAACGCCTGAAGGTCGAGAACGCCTCGCCCGGCGAGGCCATCCGCACCTTGCGCGAACACGCGGAGGCCGGCGCCCTTCTGCGCGCGCTGGAGGACTGGCTTCACCGGCCGCCGGGCGCGGCGAAGAACGAGGGTGACATCGACGCCCTGCTCAAACCCTACGAGGATTTCCGCGATCCCGGCGAGGGCCCGACGCCATGACGCTGGCCTTCATCCTTCCCTTCGCCTATCCCTGGGTGCTCCTGCTGCTCGTGCTGCCGGTCGCGCTCGGGATCTGGAAATGGAAGCGCGCGGGGCATCCGGTCGTCCTGCCTTTCGATGACTCCGCGCGTTCGCGGCACACGCGCTGGCTCTGCGGACTCCTCAATTTCGGGCAACTTCTGCCGGTTATCCTCTTCGCTCTCGTCATCGTCATTCTTGCCGGGCCCCAGCAGTTCTCCGAGCCGAAGACGAAACGCGTGCTCACCAACATCCAGTTCTGTCTTGATGTGTCGGGAAGCATGATGGCTCCCTTCGGTGGCGAGGGAACCCGCTACGATGGCGCGATGGCGGCGGTGAATGGCTTCCTCGGGTACCGCGACGGCGACGCCTTCGGACTCACCGTTTTCGGCGACAGTCATCTCCACTGGATCCGCCTGACTTCCGATCCCTCGGCCTTTAAGTATGCGACACCGTTTCTCCGGCCGGAACGCCTTCCGCGCTGGTTCCTCGGCGGCACCGCCATCGGCAACGCGCTCGAACAATGCCTCGATGTGCTCGTCGAGAGCGAGGGGGGCGACCGCATGATCATCCTCGTCTCCGACGGCATGAGCGCCGATCTTTACAGCGGCCGCGACGAGAAGATCGCGCGCGAGCTGGCTGCGAACAATATCACCGTCTACGGCATCCACGTCGCGGAAGGGGAGCCCCCCGCCGAGGTCGCGACCATTGCGAGCATCACCGGCGGGGCTGTCTTTTCCGCCGGCGATCCCGCCGCCCTCGATACCATCTTCAAGCGCATCGACGCGATGGCGGAGACGAAACTGGAGAAGGTCAGTCTCGAATCGATGGATGATTTCAAGCCTTGGGCATTCGCGGCCCTCTGCGTCGGCGCGTTGCACCTCCTCTTCCATCTCCTCGGCATCCGCTACACGCCATGGTAGCCGAGCTGACCGCCATCGCCGTCCTCCTTGTCGCGAGCATGGCCGAGCTGCTCCACGCCCGCCGCGTGCGCCGCCTGGCCGCCCTCGCGTTCGGGCCGACGCGCCGGGCCGCGCTCTGGACCTACGCCGCGCCTCCTCTGCGCGTTATCGCGCTGGGCTTGCTCGCCTGGGGGCTTGTCTCGCTCTTCAGCATCACCCCGAAAGTCTATGAGGCGGAATCGGTCGACGAGCGCGACATCCGTCACATCATCCTTGTCCTTGATGTCTCGCCGAGCATGAAGCTCCAGGATTCCGGGCCGGAGAAAACGATCAGCCGCTCGAAGCGTGCCTACGCGCTCATGGAATCGTTCTTCAAGCGCGTGTCCGTCGACCAGTACCGCCTCAGTCTCGTCGCCGTTTACAACGGGGCGAAGCCGGTCGTTGTGGACACCAAAGATGTCGATGTCGTGCGGAATTTCCTCGACGGCGTTGACATGTGGCAGGCCTTCGACAGCGGGAAGACGCAGCTCTTCGACGGCATCACCGAAGCAGCGAAGATCGCCGCCGACTGGAAACCGAAGAGCACGACCCTCGTCCTCATCACCGACGGTGATACCGTGCCCGCCACCGGCATGCCCGCCCTCCCGCGCTCGATCGGCGGCGTGCTCGTCGTCGGGGTCGGCGATGCGAAAACGGGAAAATTCATCGACGGTCGACAGTCGCGCCAGGACGTGTCGACCCTGCGCCAGATCGCCCTGCGCCTGCACGGCGAGTATTTCGACGGCAACGAGAAGCACCTCCGCACTGACACCATCGTCGCCCTGACGGCGGTCGAGAACGTCAGCCCCTTCGAGCGCCTCACCCGGCGCGAATACGCGCTGGCCGCCTGCGGCTTGGGGGGAATGGTCCTCGTCTTAGTGCCACTGTTCCTGCAATTGGCAGGCACGCGTTGGAAGGCGGGAGTGGGGCGCGTGTCCCCCTGACGAGTTTGGGGCAGCGGGCTGCGCAACAGCCCGCAGGATGATCAAATGGGCTCGGCTAACCCCAAAAACGCCTCGTGAGCCTCTCCGTCCGAATCGAAGGATATCTCATCGGAAGGTCTGCAAGCTCCCACGTTTTTTTTCACGTGAATCCCGCCCGCTCGGCCATGGGAGATGGCCTGGACATGACATTTTGGTGGTAATTCTCCAGATTTCGCATACACCTCTTGGGAATTATGGTTTTTTCCCCTTGTTAACAATCCGTATATCCAAATGGATCCTGCATTCCGAGGTTGCCTCCAATTGTCTCGATAGCACCCCTTCCTCGAGTGCCCCAACCTCTTAAGTGATTCGACAACAACCTTCGCTGCGACACCAATGACCAACGCTGATTTCATACGTCCTTCTACCCGCCCATCCTTGTCGAAAAAGCTCCTCGGAGCATGTTTCGCGAGTGTGACCCTCGTTCTCCTTCAGTCGAGCGCTTGCGCCGCTCTCGTCGGCCAGTGGGTGGCGAATGATTGGACGGGAGGAACAGCCAACTGGGTAGACCGTGTCGGTGGGAAGGTTGCCACGGTAGCCTCGGCTGCGAACAGTCCGGCTAAGGTCGCTGGAGCGTTTGCTGGCGGTACTGCCACAGCCGGTCTTGTCTTCGACGGTGTGAACGACTATTTCGCGGTCTCAGCGGCGCAGAACCCGATCGTCGGTAAGACAAGCGTCACGATTCTCGCCTACTTCAAAACGACCCAGGGTGCCTCGGGTGCCGACGGCTCGTTCTGGAGATACCCGGGCCCCTTGAACGCGGAAGCACCTGGAAACCCCAATGACTGGGGCCTCACCTACAATGCCGCCGGGCAAGCCCAGGGTCTCTTCAACAACCAGATTAGCCCCGTCCCCGCCGTCAGCCTCATAAACGGGCAGCCGCATACGCTCATTCTGACATGGCAGGACCCGACGAATTTCCCCGGTCAGGGCGTGGCGCGCCTTTACGTGGACGGGGTCCTCGCCGGTAGCACCGGGCCTACCGACGGAGGCGCCGGAATCGTGAATTGGAATTTTGTCATCGGATCCGAAACGGAGCAGCTCGCCCGTTACTTCAGAGGCACCATCGGTGAACTCCGTTTCTACGACAGCATCGAGAATCCCGCGACTCTCCATGCGAGTGTGAGCACCGCTCCCGCAGCTCCCCCCTCGGTGACCACGACCCCAGCGAGTGTCGTGGGGCCGAGTACCGCGACATTGAATGGCAGCGTGACGCCCAACGGCGCGGCGACGAACGCCTATTTCCAATATGCCACGAACGTCGGCCTTACCGGAGCGACGACGACGGCGAATCAGGCGATCGGCAGCGGGGCTTCCCCCGTGGTGGTCAACCAGCCGATCACCGGCCTCGCCGCGCACACCCAGTATTTCTTCCGCGCGGCGGCGACGAATGGCTCCGGCTCGACGAACGGCTCGACCCTCAGCTTCACCACGACGAACACGTCTCCGACAGCACCGGGTGCCAGTATCGGCGCGACCACCGGTGACCAGCAGACCTACACCTTGCCTTTTCCCTCGACGGACGCCGACGGGGACACCGTGACCCTTGTGTCGGTGACGCCAGGTCCGGGCCTGACGGTGAATTCGACTTCCGGAAAAATGGTCACCTTTACTCCAGCGGGCAATTTCTCAGGATCCACCTCGTTTTTTTACATGGTCAGCGACGGTTTTGGCGGAATGGCCACCGGATCCATCGCCGTGAATATAGCGGACAACGATGCCCCGGTCGTCACCGCTCCGGCGAACATCACCGTTTTTTCGACAGGCACCTCCGGGGCGGTCGTCACGTTCTCCCCCACCGCGAGCGACAACATCGGGGTGACCTCGCTGACAAGCTCTCCCGCGAGCGGCAGCACCTTCCCTCTCGGGACCACACCGGTCAGCATCACCGCTCTTGACGCCGCCGGAAACGCCGGAATGGGTTCCTTCACCGTCACGGTCAACCAGGCACCGAGCTTCTACGACTTCACGGCCGCGACTTTCGCAGCGCCCGAGGGCAACACCACGAACGCGAGCACGGTCGTAACGGTCACCCGTTCGGGCAATACCTGGGACAGCACCAGCGCCAGTGTTGTTCTTGCACCCGGACCTACGAATCCCGCCACCGTCGGCACCGATTTCACCGCCGGTCCCGTGGCCGTGAATTTCTCGGGCGGCCAGACAAGCAAGGCGGCCTCCATTCAGTTCCTCGGCGAGACTATCGTCGAGCTCAACGAGACCATCGCGCTTTCCTTCGCCGCCAACGCGGGGGGCACACGGCCGACCGCTGTCCTCACCCTCACCAATGACGACACGGCCACCGTTTTGCTCGCGGACACCTCCGTCGCCGAGGGCGATAGCGGCACGGCGACGATGACCTTCACGGCCACCGTCGACCATGCGGTCGATGTTCCCTTCACCGTCGGCTACACGATTGCCGACGGCACGGCGACCCTCGCCAGCGGCGACTTCGGCGGTCCGCTCTCGGGCACGCTCAACTTCGCGGGCACGGCAGGGGAAATGCAGACATTCACCCTCGCCGTGAACGGCGACTGCGCCCCGGAGCCGGATGAGACGGTGCGCGCCTCCCTCGGGGCGTTTATGGCGAGCGGGCGGGAGCCTTTCCTCCGCAGCGGCGGCCCTGGTTCGGGCGGCCCGCAATCGGTTTTCACCAACGTTCCCGAGGCCAGCGCTTACACATTGGTCTACGATCTCGCGATTCCGAACACGCTCAATTTCCAGGCGACCATCCCCTACACGACCAATAACAGCGCGAGCATCCCGAACGGTTCCTTTGACCGTATCGCCTACTACCTCGAACTGAACAACGGCTCGGGTCTTCAGTACGTCTACGTCTCCGTCGATGCCTTCACGCCGAACACGGCCCTCATCGGGGTGCCGAGCTTTGCCGGCTCCAACTCCGTTTTCCAGCAGACTCTTGCGAACATGAACGTGGTCTCCAATAAGGCGGGGATCATTACCGGCACGGGGATCGCCACCGGGAACATCGAATTCTGGCCCTTCAACTACGATGTTCAGAATGCGATCAGCATTCCGGGGGCTAACCCTATCAACTATGATTTCGGTGATCGGCATGTGGGGTCTGCCAGCTACGGATCGATGCAGATCCACAACTACGGAGGGGGACAGACCCTTTTCGCGTTGAACAATTTCCAATCGAACACTCCAGGCGAGATGGGAATCGGGAACCAGGTGGGCGGATCAGGACAACCGGACTGGACCTTTTCCAACAACGGCGGTTCCTACACGGTGAAAAACCTCCAGATCCTCGTGCGCGCCGGCGAGGCCACCGGCACCATCCTCAACGACGACTACGTCCCCCAGATCACGGGTACGGGAATCCCCGATACCAGCATCAACACGAGCAACCCTTCCGGGTCCGTCGCTCTCTTCCCCTACTTCCAGGACGTGGACGACGCCGACACCGCGTTGGTCTATAGCGTGCGGACGAACTCCAATCCCGCCCTCGTGCAGACCTCGGCCATCAACTCCGCCAACGGCATCCTCGGCCTCACGACTCCCTGCACCCTCAAGGGTTTCGCCAATATCACGATCCGGGCCACCGACCCCTGCGGGCTCTGGGTGGAAGACACCTTCCGCGTCACCGTCATCGATAACGTCCCGCCCGTGATCGAGGTCAAGGACATCGTCGTGACAATCCCGGCCAGTCTCACCGAAGTGAGTCTCACGCCCTTCGCCTTCACCGCCTTCGACAAGGTCGACGGCGTCCTCCCCGCTCCCTGCTCGCCGGACGGCACTTTGCCCTTTCCCGTCGGCGTCACTCCCGTCCTCTGCTCCTCCACCGACAGCTCCGGCAACACCGGCATGGCCACTTTCAACGTCGTCGTCCTTCTCGAGCAGGACACCGGCGCAGTGCGGTACCTCGACGCAGTGAATCTCCGCGGCGATGCGGTTTCCGGTCCGAACGTTCCCGTCGGCGCGACCCTATTCAACGTCAATAACGCCTATCTCAACAACAGCGGCGGCCTTATCTACGACGCCGTTCTTACCGGAGCGGGCGCGTCCAACGTTGCGGTCTTCACCGGCCCGGTCGCCGGTCCCCACAGCGTCATCGCGGTCAAGGCCGCGGCCGCCCTTGGTGGCGGCGTGTTCGGAGCCTTCAGCAACCTCTCCCTCAATGATGGAGGTACCTCTGCCTTCCAGTCCGCCATCGGCGCCAATCCAGGGGCCTTCTCCTCCTTCATGGGCGCGGTTTCCCTCGCCGCGGTGCGGGGCGGGCTCGCCCCCACCGGCGGCGGAGAAGAGTATATCTCCCTCCAGAAGCCCGCCCTCGCCAGCGAGGGCTCCCTCCTTGTTACCGGCAGCCTCCGCCTCACCTCCGGGGCCGGGGTTACCACCGGCGACGACACCCTCCTGGTGCGGGGCAACGCCTCCGTCCTCGCCCGCGAGGGATCCCCCAGCAGCATTCCCGCCACCGACTACGGACAACTCCACTCCCGCGTCGTCGCCAGCGAGGACAACGCCCGCTACGCCTTCAGCTCTTTCCTCCTCGAGCCCGTCTTCGACCCCTCCGACAACACCGCCCTTTTCGTCGGCATCCTCGGCGGCGGCGTTCCCCAGATGGTTGTCCGCGAGGCCGACATCGCGTCCGGCACGGGTGGCGGCCAATTCTCGATCTTCCTCGGCGAATGTGTCAACAGCTCCGGCGCCATTGCCCTGCGCGCCAATCTCGCCATCGGTCCCCGCATCACCGCCGCCAACAACGAGGGCCTCTGGACCAACTCCCCGAACACTGGAGCCCCGCCTGTCCTCGTCGCCCGGGAGGGCGATGTCGCCCCTTGCCTCGGCACGGTTGACGCAGCTTTCGACCGCTTCTCCACCTTCCATCTCGCCGACGACGGCTCGGTCTGCTTCCTCGCTTATCTGAAAAACGCCATCGGCGCCACCTCCGTCCACTCCGGCAACGATGGCAGTCTCTGGCGCTGGCGTGGCGGTCGCCTCTATCTCATCGCCCGTGAGGGTGACACCGGCAATAACACCCCGGATATTATCCGTTCGATCGGCAACTTCGCCTGCAGCGGTACCGGCGGGGTCGCTTACGATGTGAGTTTCGTTCCCGGCTTCGGCAACACTACCTCCTCGACCAATCTGGGTATCTATCTCGACCGGGGCGCCGCCGATCCGGCCCCACTTCTCGTTCTACGCCGCGATGACACCTTTGAGATCGGAGGCACCGACTACAGCGTGGCAGGAATGAAGATTAGTACCGAAAGCAATCCCGGCGGAGGCACCGGCGGCTACGGTCGCGCCCTCAACGACGCCGGCGACATTCTGCTCAACCTCACCCTTTCCGGCAACACCTCCGGCCTCTTCCTCCTCGGCACGCCTCCCCCCTAAACCCGTCTCGCGGAGGAGCGGGTAGCTTTGCCCCCCCCTCACTTCAAGTGCCCGGCCAGACGGCGTCGGAGTGCCTTCCGAATCTCGAATAGCGAACGCGTCCGCCCTAGAGCGGCCCGCGAGTGGGGCGATTGGACCGGTGGCGGTCGTTTCTGGCCGCAAGGCTTACGCGCGTTTCCACACACTCCCGAGCGAAACCGTCCACTGGAACTTCCTCGCCGTCTCGCGGATGAGGAAGGGGAGGTCAAGGGTGCGTTCGAGGGCGAATGTGGGTTCGAGATGCGACCGGAGCCAGTCGAGGGTGCGGCCTGTGGGCCAGTTTTCGGGTGGTGTGAAGTCCTCCAGCCACGTGCAGGGAGTGGCGAGGATGAGGGTGCCGCCCGGATTCACGAGCGAGGGCAGGCGCTTCAGAAGGCGAAGCGGCTCGGGAAGACGGCAAAGGAGGTTGGCGGCATGCACGATGTCGAAAGTGCCGAGGTCGTCGCGGAGGTTCATCGCGTCGCCGGTCTCGAAGCGGACCCGATCCGGTCGGGCTCCGAAGGGTAGAACGGCGAAGAGCCGGGTGCGGAGGTGCCCTTCTTCGAGGCGCTCGTATTCGAGAGTCTGCCCCGAGCCGAGACGCCGGGCGGCGTCGATGAAGGCGTCGGAGAAATCGATGCCGATGACTTCCTCGCAGAAGCGGGACAACTCGAAGCTGGAACGTCCGGTCGCACAACCGAGGTCGAGCGCGCGGCCCGCCTTCGAGGCGGTGTCGAGCGTTTCGGTGACCGTGCGCACGGGAAAACCGAGCGCATCCGCCGGACCGCCTGCGGGGAGAAGGATTTCGTCCGGGCTTCCGAAATGGAAGAGAAGGTATTCGTCGACGAGCTTTCGCGTCTCGTAGGGATTGGGCACGGCCATCGTTCAGCCGATCAGCGCCTTGAGCAGGTATTCGGCAGGGCGGAAGTGCTCGATGAGGATTTCGGTCTGCTCACCGCGTTTCATTCGAACCTGGCTGATATCGAAGTTCGGCGTCTTGTGGGGGGCGAAGAGGATATCGTCGTGGGTCGAATTCTCGTGCTTCTTGAACATTCCGGGCACGATGTCACCTCCGAGGTGGTCGTCGCGGCCGGTGGCAAGGTGGCAGGTGCCGAGGACCTTTTCGTCTTGGATATCGGAACCGGAAACGGGCAGGATCTGGCTGCCGAAACCGAGCTCTCCCAGCGTGCCTGTCATCGGGTCGTCGGCGAGCCGGGCATTGTGCGCGTCGATGGTAGCCTGGTTGCCCGAAATGAGGGTTGATTCCACGATGCTCCGATTCTTGACGTGGAGGATGCCCAGAGTGCCGTCGGCATACTTCATGGGAAATTGGCCGTTCGCATCCACGGGCACGAAGTAGACCTCACCGGCAGGGAGGTTGGCGACATCCGGCGTGAGACCACGGCAGAGGCCGTGGGATTTCTGCGCCTCCTGGCCGTCGAGAATGAGATTGGCGGTCAATACGGTGCCGTCCTCAAGCGCAAAGTCGATCTCAATCGCGTCGGCGCCAGTCATGGCGAGGCGAAGTTTCTCGGCGTTGGCGCTTACCTCCTCGTAGTCGACGGCGAGGCCGGAGGCCAGGATAATGTCGTTGAGGCCATGCATCGTGGCTCCGCGGAAGCCGAATTCCTTGCACTTCGCGGTCAGGGGAGCGGTCGCGCTCCAATCACCGGTGCAGAGAATGATATCGTAGTGCGGGTAGACATCGCGATCGAGCGACAGTTGCTGGCCCTCCGGATTCCAGCATTCGTCGTCGAGGTCCAGATTCGAACCCCCGGTCGCCTTGTAGCCGAAGATGTCCCCGCCTGACATCCCGAGGGCGTCCATCGTGCCTTCGTGGAGCGCGAGATAGAGGTATTCGTGGGCCTTCTGCTGCACGGTATAGCGCGGGTTGTTCAAAAAGGCGAAATCCCCCATTTCCTCGACTGGGTTCTCCAGATCGATGAGGACACAAATGCGACAGCCTTTGGTAGGGGTGAAGACGCTCGATAGCAGCCGGGTAAGACTGAAGGGCGGGAACTCGCGCTGGCTCGGATCGAGAACGATTTCTGGGAGGGTGGCGCACTGGGACATGAAATTCCGGATGTTTGAGATGAAAGGGACGGCAGGTAAAGACTATGAGGCAGGGAAGGGAGGGGTTGCAAGGCCTGAAAACAGCGCACCCGCAACCTCGAGATGCTAGGTTACGAGTATGCTCAGCGAAACGGATTCATCGGCCTCGCCCGAACTCGTGGTCATTACCGGCTGCACGCGTGGACTGGGACGTGCGATGGTGGATGGATTTGTGGCGGCGGGATTCAAGGTGGCAGGATGCGCAACGAACGCACGAGCCATCGGGCGGCTGCGCGAGGAATATCCAAAGCCGCACTGCTTCTGTGTGGCCGATGTCGCGGACGACGCATCGGCCCGCGCGTTCGCGGAAACAGTCCTGTCGAAAACCGGAACGCCGGATTTATTTCTGAACAACGCCGGTGTCATCAACGCGAATGCCCCGCTTTGGAAAGTACCGGCGGAGGCGTTCTCGCGGGTGGTCGATGTGAACCTCAAGGGAGTGGCAGCGATGATTCGGCATTTCGCGTCGCCGATGATCGCGCGGAGACGGGGTGTCTTCGTGAATTTCAGCTCGGGCTGGGGACGCTCCACCTCACCGGAAGTCGCTCCCTACTGCGCGACGAAATGGGCGATCGAGGGCCTCAGTGCGGCGCTGGCCCAGGAGCTTCCGCCGGGAATGGCTTCGGTGGCCCTCAATCCGGGCGTCATCGATACCGAAATGCTTCGCAGCTGCTTCGGTCCCGCCGCCGCCGGATATCCCGACGCAGTGCAATGGGCGCGGAAGGCGGTCCCGTTTCTCGCCGGCCTTGGACCGAAGGATAACGGCAAGGCGTTGACGGTTTAGGGATGCGCTGAGGTAACAGTTCGCTGACACTGGAAGCCCGGGAAGAACGAAAACGCCGCTCCCGTCCCTAGGAGCGGCGTTCGACTTCGGTTTCTGGTGAGCGCCGGGGGCGGTTAGACACGGACGAGGATTGGATCGAGCGAGGTCTTCTTGTCGCTCTTCTTCTCCTCCTTCTTTTCGTGATCCCTGTGCTCGTGGGCGCCATCATCATCGTTATCATCCTTGTCGCCGTCCTTGTTTTCGTGCTTTTCGGCTTTTTCTTTCTTTTCTTCCCTTTTCTCCGACTTCTCCTTCTCTACCTTCTTTTCCTCGGGCTTGGCTTCCTCGGCGTGGGGGCGGCGCTTTTCAAGCTCATCACGGAGATGATCGAGTCTTTTCCGGGGCGCTTCCAAGTCCTTGCGAAGCTCCCGCAGTCTGGATTCAGCTTTCCCGCGCAGCTCGGCGCGGGCTTTGGCAGCGGCGTCAGCCTGGGCCTTCAAGCGCGCCTCGAGGCCCTTTTCCGCTGCTTCGGCGTGGGCTTCGTGAGCAGCTTTGCCGGCAGCCTCGCGGGCGGCCTTCATGCGTTCCTCCATTTGCTTCCGCATCTGGGCATGCTGGCGCTCCATGTTTTCGCGGACTTCCTCTCCGCGCTTTTTGATCTCACCTTCAAGGGCGTTGGCCAAACGTTCTTGTCCGGCCGCACGCAAGTGCCCAAGGGCGGCGACCATGTGCTGGAGTTCCATCTGCTTCCGCATGGCTTCGGGAGCGAGTGGGGAGCCTCCCGGGAAAGGCCGGAAGAAGCCGGGTCCGCCTTGGTGGGGAACGATCCGATGGTGCGGAAGCGGTTGAACGCCGGGCGGGTGGGGAACGGGCTTTTCAGGGGCTTCGGCTTTCTTTTCCTCCGGACCGGCGAAGCCTGAAAGGGGAGTCAGGATCACGGCGGCCAGAGCCAATAGGGTGGATTTACGGGTGTTTTTCATGGTTTTCAGGGATCAGTTCCTTTCCTCATCATAACCCCGATTCCGAAAATCAGTTTCGGGAAATTGTTTGAAGCGGTGTCGGAGCGAATGCGAGCGCGGAGCGGATCACTCCTGTTTTAGGAGTAGTCGGACGAGGGTATCGCGGGCGTCGGTCGTGGTCGCTGATGCTCCGAAATGGTTGAACAGGAGGGCGAAAGTCCATTCTTTGCCCGGTGGGTCGTCGCCCCTGCGGATGTATCCGGTCCAGGAACGGATCGAAGACATGGCACCGCCTTTCCAGCGCACGCGATCTCCGAAATGGGCGTTGAGCGATTGATGGAAAACATCGCCTTGCTTGCCGCGACGCGCGAGGTGGAGAACACGGGCCAAGTCGGACGGACGGATGAAATCGGCGCGTGCGAGACCACTGCCGTCTTCCATGCGAAGTCCCTTGAAAACAAGCCCCCGCCCCTCCCAGTGTTCCCGGATGACTTGCTCGCCGGACTTTCCGTGCTTGCGGGCGAGGAACCGGAAGAGGCATTCGGCCTCGTGGTTGTCGCTGACCTTGAGAAGATTCCGTACGATCTGGGGCAAGGGTGCGGAAGCGTGGATCGCCAGGAGTTCGACGGGTGGCTTGGCGGCGTCGGTTGCGGGGACGACGCCGGCCTTGCCCGCAATCTGGACGCCTTGGGCGCGCAGGGCCTCGAGGAAGGCGTGGGCGGCGTAGAGCGGGGGATCGGGCACGGCGCCGACGACGCCGAAGCGTTCCTCGTCCTTCGGGATCGTGCCGAAGCAGAAGATAGTGTCTCCCTGCGGCCCGGTATAGAGCATGACGCCGTCGCCGGAGCCGGGAGCGCCCGTGGTGACCCGGTTCACCCACTCGACGCCCGGAAGTTCGACGCCCGCGCCAAGAAACCGGGTGGGCGTCCCTTTCGTGGCGCCGGGAGCGAAGAGGGCGACGAAGCGGTTGTGGTTGAGGTTGAGCCCGGCCGCGCTGCTGCCGTAGCCATTGCCGATGTCGCCCCAGTTCCAGAAATCGTTCGAGATCCGCTCGGGGAAAATGCGGGCGTCGGCGAGGACCCGTCCCGTGATCTTCCCGATGCCGGCCGTGCGCACCTCCTTGGCGAGGCTTCGCAGATCGCTGGTGGAGAGGGTGGGATCGCCGCCGCCCCGGAGGACGAGATCCCCGGCGAGAGTGCCTTCGGTGTCGGGTTTGGAGGCCGCGCGGACTTCGGTCCCGAAGGTGAAATCGATGCCGAGCTGCTCCAGCGCGGTGGCGGCGGTGACGGTTTTCAGGGCCGAGGCCGGAATCATCGCGGTGTCGCCTCCGTCGGAGAAGACAGGCACACCTTCGGAATCGAGCACCGCGAAGCCGATCGCGACGCCCTGGAAACCGGGGGCGCCACGCAGGGACGCCATGGTTTCCGCGAGGCGGGTTGTCAGGTCGGTCGGTTCGCTAACGTCCGTCAGGGGCAATTCCGACTCCGGTTCGGGCTCGGGAATGGTCTCGGGCTCGGGAGGGAGCGGCGGCTCGGGCTCGGGAAGCATTCTTTCCGGAAGCGCCGGTGCGGGCACCTCGACGATGACGGGCTCCGGGATTTCCGGTTTCCGCAGGACGAGGATGGCAGTGGTCGCAGCCCAGCCGAGGCCGAGTACAAGAATAAGGGCGTTTTTCCAGCGGGGCATCGGGTGGGTCAGGCGAGGGGGACGCCCGAACCATAGCACAGTGGCAGGGCCCTGCGCCCCACCAGCGTTCAATCCATGCAGAAATCGTCCACGAAACGCGCGTCCTCACGGTAGAATCGTTCGGCGACGCCGGACAGCCTGAGCGTGATCGTTTTCACGGCGAAGGCGATCACCTCCTTTGGCAGCGGGCGCCCGAGCGTTTCCAATTCCAGCGCAATCCACTCAATGGCTTGGCCGGGCGTGCGCAATGTCACCGCCTGGGAGTTCTCGATTTCAATCTCGAACTCCTTTTCGAACGCAAGGATCAGTTCTACGGTATCAAGGCCCATGAAGGCGGCGGGGCCGCGCGGTGATTCAGGCCGAACGGACGGCACAGTGCCTTCCATAACGTGTCCCCAATTCCACCGGGAGCAAGGACTTCGATCGCTTCCGCGACCGGATTCATTTGCTCCCGCGCCGAAGGTCCCGTATTTTCACGAAGAACGCCTCATCCGACTTTCCGAGCGGCGGCGTATTGAAACCCGAAAGAAAAGACCGAACGATTATGAATCAAGGATACGCAAACCCTTACGTGGTGGCCAACGCAACGGACGACGCCCGCGCCGCCTTCATCAAGAACACCTACCTGCACCTCGCGGGCGCGATCGGTGTCTTTGCCCTTCTCGAAGCCTATCTTCTCCACAGTACGATCGGAATCAAGCTCGCCTCGGTGATGATGTCCGGCAGCTGGCTCTTCGTTCTCGGTGGCTTCATGCTCGTTTCCTTTGTCGCCGACCGCTGGGCGCGTTCGGACACGTCGCAGGGCAAGCAATACCTTGGACTCGGGCTTTTTGTTGTCGCCGAGGCCATCATCTTTCTGCCGCTCATGTTGATGGCGCAGGCCTACGCGGCCCGGAGTGGAAGCGATGTCATCGGGAAGGCCGCCATCACGACCGGCATTCTCGTCGCGGGCCTGACCGTGACCGCCTTCGTAACGAAAAAGGACTTCTCCTTCATGCGCAGTTTTCTCGTCATGGGCGGATTCGTCGCCATGGGTCTCATCGTGGCCTCGATCATCTTCAAGTTCGAGATGGGTATTCTCTTTTCGGGCGCGATGGTGCTTTTCGCTTCGGCCTCGATCCTCTACACCACGTCGAACATCATCCACCAGTACCGCGCCGACCAGCATGTGTCGGCTGCCCTGGCCCTCTTCTCGGGCGTGGCCCTGCTCTTCTGGTATATCCTCCAGATCTTCATGCGCCGCGACTGATCGCAGTTCGACGTTCGGCATGCCGAAGGAAGCGGAAATTCCGCACCGAAAAGGCGTTCTTTGCCTCGATTCGAGGCCTGCGGAAGTTTCCCTTTACTCATTTTCCGCCTTTTCCGGCTTAAACCCGGACGCCCGGCAGCCCCCGCACGCTTCCGAATTCGCGGGGGCTGTCAGCCGCCAGCGCCCAGCGATGGTTCCAGGGCGGTCGCGGTAATCCAGACATCGTTCGAGCCAACGCGTGTGCCCCGGCTCCTCCCGCGGAGAGGACGGTCTTCTACGTCAAAGTCCGGAACGTTTTGATTTCCGATCGAGGCACGCGCGCGGGGCTAATCCTGCGGGCGCATGATCGTGAAGTCCGGCTTCGACTGCGTCGCATCCGATCTGGGACTGGCGGTCGTGAGGAGGATGGTGCCGGGCTTGGCGAGTTCGTAGATTTTCTTGCCAAAATCCTCGGGGATGACAAGCCGTTGTCGGATGTCCTCGACGCTTCCACTGAATTCCCCTTCGTCGAGGGCAAGCGCTGTCCACGGGCGGGATTCCCTTCCCTTGACGAGCTGTTTCGCTTTGGGGTCCGTTCCTTCGAGCATGAGGAAGACGCCCGCGGGGAGCGGCTTCTCGGGATTGCGGATGCCAACGGGGGATTGTCCGATGAGGATGCCGTTGCGGTAGACGTAGATGCTCCGGTCTCTGCCGCTGAGGAGGAAATTGACGGGACCGGCAGTGCTTCGCTTCGGCTCCCAAATGGTCTTGCCGGCCAGTTTCGGATCGGGCCGCGAGCCTTGCGGGAGACTGGTAGCCATGAGGATCGAGGAGGGTTTGGCCGAAGTCGAGGGCTTGGCCGCCTTTCTGGTCACGACAACGGTGCCGCCCATTTCGGTGATGGTGAAAAGCTTGGCCGAGAAATCGATGGGGAGCCGAACGCAACCGTGCGAGGCAGGATAGCCGGGAAGCTGACCGGCATGCATCGCGATACCCGACCAGGTAAGCCGCTGCATGTTGGGCATCTGCGCGCCCTTGTATATGCTCGATTCGTGAGCCTTGTTCTTCTGGAGAATCGTGAAGACACCGGTCGGGGTGTCATGCCCCGGGGCGCCGGTGCTCACCGTGGAACGCGCGATCTGCACGGCGTTGCGGTAGACGTAAGCGATCTGGTCATCGATGCTAACGACGATGAGAAGCGGTCCGCTCGTCGATCGTTCGGGATGCCATTCGAATTCGCCGGGATTCAGTTTCGGCTGTGGTTTGTCCTTTTTCCGGAAGAGCTGGGCGCCGGCGTCCGGAAGGAACAGGGTGGAAAGGAAGGCGACAACAACGAGACGACGGATCGATGATGGGGACATGGCTGGCTGGTAGGAATGGGAAGGAACTTAAGAGCAAAAGGGGGAGAGTGAAAGGGTCGAAAAGCGGGAAAAATCGAGTTCAAGGGGCGCGGCTGTGTTCAGGGCGAAAAGACCAGCCGCGTGACCGGCAAAATCGAACGCTTCGGCAACGCGGGCAACCTCCCGAGCGAAGCGGGCAAGCCCACCTGGCTGCACCTCGGGCGCAAAAGCGATCAACTCTTCGGCTCCCTGAGCGAGGACGGGGAGAACTGGACGAAGGGCGAACCCAAGGAACTCAAAGCCGAAGCGTGGGCGAAGCACGGCATCGGTGCTGGCATCGCCGTCATCAGCACCTCGGCCCAGACCTTCTCCTCGAACTTCTCGCACCCCCCCATTCGGCATGGAAACACGGCCCTTGCCGAAGACATCGAACCCGAGTAACCCCGGTGTCGGAGCAAACCGCCACTGTCTCGGCCGGAGCGGAGGAGATCGAAGAAACGCCTTTTCGGATTTCCGGAATGGATGCCAGAGTCCCCGCGGCGGTCGGAGAAAGAGTCAACAATCCCTGGACGAAATGGTTGCAGAATCGCCGTGGTTTTGCGCCGGATTTGGAGCGCGTGGCCATTGCGAGGATCAACGTTGGAGACGAAGGCAGGGCTCTTCTCGATCATGGTTTAAGAAGCGGGAGACGCGGCGCGACGGTCCGTACGCCGGACTTGTCACGGCTTGCGCTCGGCCCGATAGTCGCCGGGATGATTTTGTTATTTCTTGTTCGCTTCCTGCGCGTTTTCTGCGCCGCCGTCTTGGCCTTAGCGGCGGTGCGGCCGCTTTCCGCCCAGGATTCCGGGCCCGATGCAACCGAGGAATCGGTGCCAGAGGAAGCGCCTTTGGTGAATCCTGAGGATGGTCTACCGGAGATGGATCCGGCGGAGGCGGACGCGGAGGCGGCGCGGCAGTTCGCGGCGGAGATGGACGACGATGCCTACCGGCAGATCCAGGTGTTGGCGGAGGCGATCCAGATGATCCGGCAGAACTACGTGGACGAGGGGAAGGTGAGCTACGAGCGCCTGATCGAGAGTGCGCTGGAGGGGATGTTCGCCGGGCTCGACCCGCACTCGCAGTACATGCACCGGCGCCTCTTCGAACAGATGAGCAAGAGCCAGACGAACACCTACAACGGGGTTGGCATTTCGATTTCCTTCAAGGGGGGCAGCCTGCGGATCGTGGCCGTGCGCGAGGAGGGATCGGCGGCGCGCGCGGGCGTCCTGCCCGGCGACGAGATCATCCGGATCGGCGAGACGCTGACCGAGAAGCTCAGCCTTGAAGAATCGACGCAGCTTCTTTCCGGCAATCCGGGCGAGACTCTCAGCGTTGTCCTGCGGCGCCCCGCGACCGGCGAGTTGCTGGAGAAGGAGATGGTGCGCGAGGTGCTCCAGGAAACGACGGTGAAGGATGTCATGCTTCTTGAAGGCGACGGGAACGGGGACGCGAAGATCGGGTATTGCCGACTGCTCCAGTTCAACGAGCCGACGGCCCGCGAGTTGTCGAACGCGCTCGATGATCTGGAGGTGAAGGGAATGCGCGCGCTCGTCCTCGACCTGCGGAACAATCCCGGCGGCCTCCTTTCGAGCGCGGTCGATGTCTGTGCCGAGTTCGTGCCGCCGAACACGACGGTGGTCACGACCGAGGGACGGATTCCTTCGCAGAATCCGCCGCCCTACAAGACCCGCGTGGCGCACGGTCGGGTGCGGGAGTATCCAATGGCGATCCTTGTCGATGCCTCCAGCGCCAGCGCCTCGGAAGTCGTCTCCGGCGCGTTGCAGGATCTCCACCGGGCGATCATCGTGGGCGTGACGACCTTCGGGAAAGGTTCCGTGCAGTCGATCATCCCGATGGGACTGGGCACCGGCGCGGCGATGCGTTTGACGACCGCAAAATACTACACGCCGAGCCACAAGGTCATCCATGGGGTTGGCGTCACGCCCAACCTCATCGCGACGCTCACGCCGAAGGAGGAGGAACAGCTCGCCCTTTGGCGGGACCGGGCGACGCTCGACGAGGAGGACACGCGGAAGCTGGACGGCTTCACCGACCGGCAGCTCGAGCGTGCGGTCGATGCCCTGCGGGCGGTGCTCGTCTTCGAGAAGATCCGCGCCACGCCCGAGCCCGAGGACGCCCCGTGAATTCGCCCGCCCGCATCCTCGCGCTGGAGACGTCCTGCGATGAAACGGCGGTCGCGATCTGCGAGGCTCCCGGTCGCATCGTGGCGAGCCGGATTTCCTCGCAGGCCCTGATCCATCGCGCCTACGGCGGCGTCGTGCCCGAGGTGGCGTCGCGGAATCACATCCTCGCGGTGCGCCCGCTCGTCGAGGAGGCGCTCGCGGAGGCGGGACTGACACTCGGACAAATCGACGCCTTCGCGGCGACCGCCGGGCCGGGGTTGGCGAGTTCGTTGCTCGTCGGAAATACGGTGGCGAAGGCATTGGCTCTGGCGCACGGGAAGCCGTTCCTCGCCATCAATCATCTGGAAGGCCATCTGCTTTCGCCCTTCATCGGCACGGAGGCCGGGGTGCGGCCGTGTGTCGCGCTCATCGTCAGCGGCGGGCATACGTCGCTCTTGCAGGTGCGCGGCTTCGGTGATTACACGCTCCTCGGAAAGACGCGCGACGACGCGGCGGGCGAGGCTTTCGACAAGGTGGCGAAGATGCTGGGACTGCCTTATCCCGGGGGACCGGAGATCGACCGGCTCGCGCGCGAGGGCGACGCGGGCGCGTATCGGTTTCCGCGCAGCATGCTCGACAGCGGGGACTTCGCTTTCAGCTTCAGCGGACTGAAAACGGCGGTGCTCTACCAGTTGGACAAGCTCGCCGCGCCGCTGGAGGCTTGTCTTGACGATCTCTGCGCCTCGTTCCAGGAAGCGGTGGTGGATATTCTGGTGGGGAAGACGCTCAAGGCCGCGCGCACCTGCGGGGAGTCGCTGGTGACGGTGAGTGGAGGGGTCAGTTGTAACTCGCGGTTGCGGGAGGCTTTCGCTCGGCGCTGTGCTGATGCGGGATTGGAGCTGGCGATTGCGCCGCCCGATTTGAGCACCGATAACGCGGCCATGATCGCGTATGTTGCCTGGCTTCGTCATTCTGCCGGTCAAGCGGACCCGCTGGAGATTGATGTGGATCCGAATTTGTCGGTGGTGCCGGCCTGAGCGTCGATGGCAATGGGGGAGGCCATGGGACCCTCCCACGCTGGCGCCAGCTTTTGGAGTGTCCCGATCCTTGCCGCTTCTCTCGAGGTATCCGATGCGCTGGCTTTGTGTCGTCCTTTCTCCATCAGCCCCGCGACCGGCCTCCGTCCCCCGGCGCCCCTCCGACCGGCCGAAGCGCCCCGTGAGGGGGCTTTTCCTCTTGTTTTCGGCAGGAAACCGCTCGTGTTGCTCCGCAGCAGAGCGCGATCCTGTGTCAGACGCCGGGGTGTCTGCCTCATTCACGGAGACGTCATTCGAAAAACCAGAATCCTTGACCTCATCCCAACATGAAACTACCTCAAATGTGTCCACAAGGTCCCAAAGCCGCATAAGGGCCGCCGCACTCCGGTAACTGGGGCCAGCTTCGGGGGTTCCATTCTGGAGCGCGCCCCCCTTCACCAATAATCCTTGACCCATAACCCATGCCCACCTTCCAATCACCGGAGTGGTTCCTGCTTGTCCCCGTCTTCGCGGTCGCCGGGTGGTATTGGAAATCGCTGCGTCTCGGCAGCCCGTTGCGCCTTCTCTGCCTCCTCCTTCTCGTCGCCCTCCTCGTGCGCCCGCAGATCGATACCATCCGCAAGGGCATGGATCTCTGGGTGCTGCTCGACCGTTCGGAATCGACGACGCAGATGGTCGACGCCGGTTTCCCCGAGTGGAAGCGCCTCCTTGAGAAGGCCAAACCCTCGCGCCACGACAACCTCATCTTCGTCGACTACGCGGGCGAGGTCATCCCGCAGTCGGTCTCGGACAGCGAGATCTTCTCCGGCGATCCCAAACTCACCCGCACCACCCTCGCCCTCCAGAACACCCTCGCCCGCATTGATCCCAACAAGCCCTCGCGCATCCTCGTCTTCACCGATGGCTACGCCACCGAGCCGCTCGGCACCCTCGGCGAGAAGCTCCTCAAGCAGGCGACCCCGCTCGACTTCCGCCTTCTCCGCGCCGAGGACGCCGTCGATTACCAGGTGCGGAGCCTGAAACTCCCGAACCGCGTCCAGATTTCCGAGCCCTTCGTCGTCGAGATCACGGTGCGCGGGAATAAGGACGCGAAGATCCCGCTCCAGATCTACCGCAACGACGAGCTGCTCAAGGAAGCCGACCTCGAGATCCTCGACGGCGAGGGCGTGGCCCGCTTCTCCGACCGCATTGGAAAGCCCGGCGCCTATGCCTACTCGGCGCGCATCACCCCGGTCGAGGACGCCTACTTCGGGAACAACACCTACGACGCCTGGATCGAGATCGCCGGCGGCCCGCGCATCCTCCTCGTCACGAAATACCTCGACGACCCGATGGCGAAAACGCTGGAAGCGCAAGGCTTCGCCGTCGAGATCGTCAACCAGCCCGAGACGCTCACCATCGGCCAGATCGCTGGCGCGCGCGCCGTCGTCCTCAACAACGTCCCCGCCTTCGAGGTGCCGACCGACTTCCTCGCCTCGCTCGATTTCTTCGTCCGCGAGCAGGGCGGCGGCTTCCTCATGGCGGGCGGGAAGCAGTCCTTCGGCGCGGGCGCCTACTACCAATCGTCCGTCGACGAGCTGCTTCCGGTCACGCTGGAGCTGAAGGACGAGCACCGGAAGCTCTCGGTCGCCATGGCCATCGTCATGGATCGCTCGGGCAGCATGGGCATGACCGTCGCGGGCGGGAAGATGAAAATGGATCTGGCGGACGAGGGCGCGGCCCGCGCGGTCGAGCTCCTCGGCGGGGCCGACCTCATTTCCGTCTTCGCCGTCGACAGCAAGCCCGACACCATTGTCCCGCTCCGGCAGGTCGGGTCGGATCGCGACGGAATCATCAACCGCGTGCGCCGCATCCGGCCCGGTGGCGGCGGCATCTTCGTCTACGTCGGCATGAAGCGCGGATGGGACGAGTTGAAGACCGCTCCCGTCGGCCTGCGCCACATGATCCTCTTCTCCGACGCGCAGGATTCCGAGGAGCCGGGCAACTACGAGAGCCTCGTCAGCGAGATCACGAGCAACGGCGGCACCGTCAGCGTCATCGGCCTCGGCACCGAGCGGGACTCCGACGCCGCCCTGCTCAAGGACATCGCCAAGCGCGGGAACGGGCGCATCTTCTTCACCGAGGACGCCGTCGAGCTGCCCAACATCTTCGCGCAGGAGACCGTCACCGCCGCCCGCTCCGCCTTCGTCTCCGATCCCGTCAACACCCTCAACACCGGCCGCTGGTTCGAGATCGCCGGGGGGAACATGGAGTGGCCGGAAAGCATCGACGGCTACAACCTCAGCTACCTCCGCCCGAAGGACACCGCCGCCCTCCTCAGCGCCGACGAATACGCCGCCCCCCTCGTGGCCTTCGGGAACCGCGGGATCGGGCGCTCCGCCGCCGTCTCCTTCCCCATGGGCGGCGAGTTCTCCCAGCGCGTGCGCGACTGGCCCGGCTACGGCGACTTCACCCAGACCCTCGGCCGCTGGCTCATGGGCGAGGACCTCCCGCCCGGCGTCGGCATGCGCTCCCGGCTCGAGGGCACCCTCCTCACCGTCGATCTCTTCCACGACGCCGAGTGGGAGGCGCGCTTCGCCGAGCAGGCTCCGAAGATCATGCTCGCCGAGGGCGAGGACGCCGCGCGCAGCTACGAGGTCGTGTGGAAGAAGATGGCCCCCGGCCACTACAGCGCCTCCGTCGATCTGGAGGAAGGGATCATGGTGCGCGGCGCGGTGCAGGTCGGGAAATCCGCGCTCCCCTTCGGCCCCGTCGTCGTCGGCACCCGCACCGAGTGGGCCTTCGAGGAGGAACGCGTCGAGGAGTTGAAACAAACCGCACGGCAGAGCGGCGGCGCGGAAGTCCTCGACCTCGCCGACGCCTGGAAGCGCCCGCACCGCATCGTCCGCGCCGACCTCCGCCTCCCGCTCCTCCTCGCCCTTCTCGTCGCCATCCTCCTCGACGCCCTCATCACCCGCACCGGCTGGCGCCTCCCCGAGTTCTCCCTCGCCGGCCTCGCCGCCAACGCCCGTTCCCGGAAGCACGGCCAAGCCCGCGCCCAGGCCGAAAAGGACGCCAAACGCCAGCGCGAGGCCGCCGCGAAAGCCGCCGCCGAGGAAGCCCAGCGCGCCGCCGCGCGGGGAGCCTCCTCCATCGCCCCCACCCCCGACGAACTCGGAGGCCGCCCCAAGCCCAAACG
>JAHEDC010000395.1 GCA_024641425.1 Verrucomicrobiales bacterium
CGCTACACCTTCGTCTTCGACGTGCTCGTACCGGGTCCGCTCAACTGGATGCCCTTCTTCAACACGGCTCCGGGCAATACCAACGACAGCGATTTCTTCGTGCGCGCCGATGGAGCCATCGGGATCGCGGCCCTCGGTTATGCGCCGGCGGGGACTTTTCTCGCGGGCCGGTGGCACCGGGTGATCTTCAGTGCGGACCTCGCGGCGGGCACAGTGACATACTTTCTCGACGGCACCCTTGTCCTCCAGCGGACCGGGGCCGCGCTGACGGACGGCAGGTTCTCCTTGTTCGATAACCTCCACGCCGCACCGCACGTGCGTCTGTTCAATGACAATGACGGGGAAACCCTGGAGGTGCTCGTGGGAGCGATCGCCTTTCTCGACCAGCCGATCACCGCCGCGACTGCGTTGGAACTGGGCGCTCCCGACGCGAGCGGAATCTTCCTTCAAAACGCTCCAACCGCGATCACGGGGATTTCGGTGAATCCGGGCACGAACAACGTGACGCTCACCTGGACGGCCGTTTCCGGGCGGTCCTATGCCGTGGACGCGTCGGATAACCTCGTGACCTGGGAGGAACTGACCGACAATGTCGTTGGTGTCGGCGGGGCGGCGAGTTTCACCGAGATGGCGGTTAATCCGGCGTTGCATCCCACCCGTCAATATCGGGTGCGGGATCTTTGAGAATTGTCTTGCCAGATTCCCTTCAAGTCTTCAATGATCAGAAACATATGAAACAGAGGTTCCTTATACCTTCGATTTTGCTTGCCGCCCTCTGGATGACCGGTGATGGCGGTGCGGCTACCCTGACCGGCCTCTGGCTTTTTGACAACGGCGCGAATCCCGGTCAGGCGACGGTAGGGAACAATCTGGTTTTCGAGGGCACCGCGCCGACCTACTCGGCTTCGATCGCCGACGAGGGCGCGACTTCCCTGACCGGAGTGATCACGACGGCGGCGGCGGTCAGCACGAACCGCATCCGGGCCGACCACGGCATTGGGGCCAACGGGGGCGGATTATTCGTGAACCAATACACGATCGTGGCCGACATTTTCTCGCCGGCCGCGAGCCGCGGTGCCTGGCGGACCATCTTCCAGACGAGCACCGCCAACGGGAACGACGGCGAGTACTTCATCCGTCCCGACAACGACAACCTCGGCTCCGCCGAGCTGACCTATACGGGTAGCCCCATTAACGAGACGCTTTGGAGCCGTCTGGTGCTCACCTTTGACCTCACCCTGGCGGGAGGTGATGCCCAGGCGTATCTCGATGGCGGCTTGCATTATTCACACACGGGTAACCTGATCGTTGACGGTCGCTATGCCCTTGACCCGTTCCTTTACTTCTTCACCGACAATGACGGTGACAACGCTCCCTTGAATGTGGGTGCCCTCGCGATTTACGATGGAATTCTCACTCCATTGGAAGTGAGTGCCCTCGGTCGGGCTGGAACCGCGATCCCGATTCCGGAACCGAGCGCCTTCGCCTTCGTGGGTCTCGCGGTCCTCGCGGGGCTGCGCCGTCGCCGTTAAGTCCTGTGCCGCCCATCGCCTTCCGATGGCGAGAGATGGGGGTGCTCCGATTCGATGTCCGCGGGAATCGTCAGGATAGTTCTTGCAACCCTCGTAGTGGTCTCGCCCGCGCGCGGCGTTCCGGGACCCGGACGAGACGGGACTTTTGGGAATCGGCGCGCGGTCGTTTTTGGAATCGACGGTTGCCGTGCTGATGCCCTGAAACTGGCAGTGGAGAACGGAACAGTCCCGAACATCGGAGGCTTGATCAAGGACGGTGCGGTAACCTGGAACGCCTTCGCCGGGGGCGTGGCTGGCACACCGACCCAGCAATCGACGCTCAGCGGGCCGGGGTGGTCGAGTGTGCTTACCGGTGTCTGGCGGGACAAGCACGGGGTGAGCGACAATGGTTTCGCGGGGCAGGATTTCGCCGCGTATCCCCATTTCTTCCGACGCCTGCGTGAGGTCGAGGCCGGGGCGGAACTGGTTTCGCTGGTAAGTTGGCCGGAGATTCATGACCAGATTGTGAATGGATCGGGTGGCGCTGCGATTTGTGGCTGCCAATCCTTTGCGAATGGGAGTTACGACCAGCGGGACGCGGCCTTGATCGGGGAGACGGTGAACCTGGTTTCCGGCGCAAATCCGGATGTCATCTTCTGCTATCAGGGCAATGTCGATATCGCGGGCCATACCTTCGGATTCGGCCCGGCGGTGCCAGAATACATGGCCTCCATCGCGGCCGCCGATCAAAGGATAGGGCAGGTACTGGGCGCGATCCGCGCGCGACCGCTTTTTCAGGAGGAGGCATGGTTGTTCATTGTCACGAGCGATCACGGAGGGAATGGAACCGGCCACGGGGGACAGAGTGACGATGAGAGGGTCATCCCGATCGTGTTGTCCGGTGGGGAGATTCCGAAAGGGGTGATCACGCGGGAAGCGATCGGACAGGTGGCGGTGCCGGCCACGGTTTGCCGCCATCTGGGCCTTGGCATTCCGGCCGTGTGGGGATGGGAGTCCGACGGCTTTCTGAACGGGGCCAGTCTACGGGCTTCGGTCGGAGCGCGTTCGATCTTTCTTTCGTGGGAGCTTCCCTCGGGAAGTCTCGCGGAATTGAGCGGATTCGAACTGCGGCGCAATGGAGCCATGGTCGCGACGCTCGGCGCCGCCGCAGAATCCTTCACGGATGGATCGCCCGGGGTTCCCGGAACGCCGCTGACCTATACCCTGCGCCTGATGGGAACCGAGGAGGCGGATCTGGTCGCGACCGCGACCGTTCCCGGAGTCGCGGAGCCGGGTTCACCGCCGGTGTTGCACCTGCGCTTTGACGGCGATTTGAGCGATGCCAGCGGCCGGGGGAACGCTGCGGTCGCCGAGGGTATGATGGCGTATGGGCCGGGAAAGGTGGGCCAGGGGCTCGCGCTCGATGCGGCGCGCTCGGCGCGGATCGGCACCGTGGCCGCCGGTGCTCCGGCGGACTTGCGATTCGGGGCGGATAGCGATTTCAGCGTTTCGTTCTGGTTCAAGGCGAACGCGCTTTGGACGGGGGATCCCGGAATTCTTTCGAACAAGTCGTGGGTAACGGGCGCGAATCAGGGTTGGATCGTGGCCGGGGAAAACAACGGCAACGACTGGCAGTGGAACTTCACGGGCAACGCGCAGCCGCGGAGGGATTTCGATCCCTCGAACGCGAATGTAGCGGGAAACGAGTGGCGGCTCGTGACGATAACGCACGACCGGGATGGCGAGGCCGTATTTTACCATGATGGCGTGGAAATCGGGCGGGTGTCGATCACGGGAGCGGGCGATGTCGACACGGCGTTCCCCGTCCGCATCGGGCGTGACGGCAGCAACGCGTATCCTTGGAATCAGGGTGCCTACATCGATGAACTGAAGATCTGGCGGCGGGTGCTATCACCCTTGGAAGTCGCCTCCGGGTTCGGCGGGACGGAGACGGCGTTCGCGTCGTGGATTTCGGGGCAGGCGGAACTGTACGCCTACCCGGGTGGCTTGCTGGAGGAAGGGGACGATCCCGACGGGGACGGTGCGGTGAATCTCCTGGAATTCGCGGGCGGCACGTCGCCCTTCCGGGCCAAGAGCCGACCCGTTGTGGAGGTTTTGTCGCGGCCCGGTGGATCGATGCGCGTGCGATTTGTCCAGCGCGATGGGGGAGCAGGCGTCCACGGCCAGACCGAGGGCTATCTTGTGGACGGCCTGATCTACATTCTGGAGACGAGCGGGGACATGGACGATGGCTGGGTTCCGGTCACGGGAATCGCGGTGCAGAACGATCTCACTTCCGCGGTGGGGGCAGTTTCCGGAACCCATCGGATCGCGGTTGACATTCCCCTTTCCGGATCGGAGAGATTCTGCCGGTTGCGGGTGTGCCGCGCCGCGCCCTGAACTTCCGGTCGAGAAAGTCCTCGAAATATGAGGATGAATGGTTCATCCTCATGAATCAATGGATGCCACCGATAACCCCTACGCTACTCCCGCCGCCGAAATCGTGCGCTCTTCCGATGATATCGCCAAGGCACTCGCGGGACTCCGGTATCCTCTGAATCTTTCCTTCAAGATCCTTGCGCTGGCGAGTCAGGCGACGATGACGGATTCTGCGGGAAGGACGATTCTTTATACCCGGCAGAAGATCCTCAAGTTCAAGGAACATGTCGAGATTTTCACCGACGCGTCCAAGGCGACGAAGCTTGCGGAGATTCGGGCGAACAAGGTAATCGACTGGTCGGCGCGCTATTTTTTCACGGATGCAGGGGGTGGTGACATCGGGAGTGTGGGACGAAAGGGTTGGAGATCCCTCTGGCGAGCGCATTACAATGCCTTCAATCCCGGCGATACGGAGCCCGATTTCACGATTCGCGAGGAGAATGCGGGGGCGAAGGTGATGGACAGCTTGCTTGGTGAGATTCCGCTGGTCGGGATGCTGTCGGGATATTTCTTTCATCCCCGCTATCTCGCCAGCCGAATGGAGGGAGCGGAAATGATGCGGCTTGAAAAGAAGCCGGCGTTTTTCGAGGGCAAATTCGAAATCCAGAAGCTCGGTGAAATGACGCCCCGCGAGGAGATGAACCTGCTCCTCTCGTTCCTGATGATGGTGCTTCTGGAGAGAAGGCGGGGGTAGTGGGGGGAAGAACCGCCGCCTTCAGGCGTCTGTTGGCGGACGCGCCACCGGAAGGGGCGCGTTGACGGCCGGAATGCCGGGATCCTGTTGGGCAATCCCGACGGGGCGACGCTTCTCGCGAGCGGTCCGAATCGAGCCCGGAGTTTAAGGTGAGAGGGTGACGCGGAGCCTGAAATACTGGGGCGACGCGGGTGAGACCGACAGGTAGGCTTCGGTGATGGTGCCGTCGTTGTTGTCGAAACCTTCGCCACCGAGAAGGACGTGGGCGGGGCCGCTATTCCAGTTCTTGAGATCGGTTGAGATCTCGACAATGGTCTCCAGGTCGGAGGCATCGACGCGCCGGCGGAAGGAAAAGCCGGGATCACCGTTGTAGGTGACGGCAGTGGGCCACACGCTGTCGAAGGTAAGATCGGCTCCGAGGTAGTAGTCGAGAAGATGATTCAGGCCGTTGCCGTCGGGGTCTGCGTTCGGATCGTCGAACCCGTTGGCGAGCATCCATTGAGAGAAGGTCTGGCCCCCACTGGGATCGGCTGATCCGGGGGATCCTCCGGCGAACGTACTGGCGCGCCAACTGCCGGCAAGGCCGGGATCGGGGCGGGAGGCGGGATCAATGAGGACGAGGGAGGGGCCGCCGCCGTCGGGAGTGGTGGGCCAGGGGGCCATGTCGTCGTAGGTAAAGCTGGTAACAGTGGCCCCGGTGGCATCGACGAGGGTGATGCGGTCACCGCTGTTCCCGAGGTTTCCGGCCGACCATTGACCGATGATCTTTGGCGCGAGGGCCGCCCCGTAGGTCGCGGTAAAGGTGGTTTGGTCCGACACGAGGAGTCCATAGGCGCCAGGCTGGAGGGTGACGGCGGGGAAGGTAAAGGCGGCGACAGGTTCATCCTGGATGAACCTGAATCCGGTAAGATCGAGCGGGCTGGAACCGGCGTTGTAAAGTTCGAGGAACTCCAGCGTCGACCCGTCGACGGGGTGATACATGATCTCGCTCACGACGAGGGGAATCGAAGCGGCCGGGGTGGAGTCGACGAGCATCGCGTAGTCGAAGCTGGCGACGAGCGATTGGGCGGTTTCGGTGGATGCGAAGACACCGCCAAGATCGAAGGTGGTGCCCGGAGGGAGGGCGAGCTGGTGGATCGGGACGAAGGTGTCGCCGCTGCGCCAGGAGAACGCGAGCTGGTTGCCGGCGCGCTGAAGCCGGACGACAATGGTGTTGCCGATGCCATTGGGAAGGGAGGCGAGGACCTCGGAGGTGCCGGAGGGGTTGACCCGGAGAGCGGCCACGGCGGTGCCGTCCTTGAAGCCGACGCCGTAGCGGAAGGGGTTGCCGCCCTGCTGGGCCTGGACAAGGAGTCCGGCGAAGTAGGCGCCGAATTGAGTGCGCTCCAGTTTGACTTCGGTTTGAAGGGTCCAGTCCGCCGTGGAGGGGAGGGAACGGCGGATCCAGGGATGGAGGACATCGTCGAGGGCGGGGGCACCGTTTCCGAGCGGCCGGGCGGCGATATCGAGACGCATGCC
Organism: Verrucomicrobiales bacterium; assembly: GCA_024641425.1. Classification (GTDB taxonomy): domain Bacteria; phylum Verrucomicrobiota; class Verrucomicrobiia; order Verrucomicrobiales; family DEV007; genus JAHEDC01. The sequence continues at coordinate 6,163 of JAHEDC010000395.1, forward strand.
GTAGACGAGGTCGGAGCTGCCGGAACCGGCGTTGTGAACCTCGGCGGCGAGGACGTTGGTGCCGTTGACGAGGAAGGCCGAGCCGTCCACATCGATGACGTCCTCCTCGATGACATCCTCCACGGGAAGGGGCGAGCCGGGTG
>JAHEDC010000035.1 GCA_024641425.1 Verrucomicrobiales bacterium
GGCGATACGGCTGTCATCGGTGGCGACAACGGTGCCGGCCAGCGCAGGGACGGCTTGGCATTTCTCCCATACATGCTGGAGGAGCGGCTTGCCGGCGATCTCGTGGAGAGGCTTGCCGGGGAAGCGGGTCGAGGCCCAGCGGGCGGGGATGATGGCGTAGATTTGGGCGTCGGTGGAGCGTTCGGGCACGGAGTCGGGTCTTCGTTCGGGAAATGCTGATTATTCGGATTATTTAAGGAGAAGCGGGGGGCGGGGGGAAGATCTAAGTTTATCCGTTCTCCGATTTTAGGGCGTCGCGGAGTTCGTCGGCGGAGAGGGTGGCGGTGCCGGTCTTACCGACGACAACGGCGCTGGCGTAGTTCGAGATTTCGGCGGCTTCGCGAGGGGAAGCCCCGGAGGCGAGGGCGAGGGTATAGAGCGCGATGGCAGTGTCGCCGGCGCCCGAGACGTCGAAAACCTCCCGGGCGCGCGAGGGAATGTGGATCGGCGGTCGGTCGCGCTCGACGAGAACCATTCCAAGCTCGCTAAGCGTGATGAGGAGGTGGCGGGTGTCCCATTTCTCGAAGAGGGCCAGGGCGAGAGTGGCGACGATGGGATCGGTTGAGGGGTCGGGGCCGAGGGGACTTTCGGGAATGCCGGCGTCCTTGAATGCCTCCTGGCGGTTGGGCTTGATCGTGTTCGCGCCTTTCCAGACGAGTGGGTTCGCCGGGCTGGGATCGACCGTCACGGGGATGCCGCGCCCGGAATTGATCTCGGCGAGGGCATCGACGAAAGCCTGGTCGAGGAAACCCTTTCCATAGTCCTGCAAAATGATGGCGTCGATATCGTTGAGGTGGGTGTCTAGAAAATCGAGGGCAGCCGCCCGTTCGGCGGCGAGGAGCGGGGCACGGGTCTCGCGGTCGATACGCACCACCTGTTGGCTTCTGGCGACGACGCGGGTCTTTACTGTTGTGGGCAGGGCACTGCGGAGGACGCCGTCGCTGTTGAGGTCGCGCTCGGCGAGGATACGGAGCAGATGGTCGCCTTCGGAGTCCTTTCCGGCCCGCCCCATGACACTGACGCGGGCCGCGAAGGGGGTCAGGTTCCGGGCGACATTCGCGGCTCCGCCCGGGTAGAATTCCTCTCGGGTGACGTCCACGACGGGAACCGGGGCTTCGGGGGAAATCCGGCTCACGCTGCCCCAGATAAACCGGTCGAGCATGACATCGCCGATGACGAGGAGATGCTTGTCGCGAAAGCGTTGGAGGTAGGTATCGAGCAGGGCGGAATCCATTGTTTCGGGCAAGTATGCCCGAAGTCATAGAGTTCCTTGGAATGGGGCGCAACCATTCATTTCCCGGCGTGTGCGAGGTCCAGCGAAAGCGGCTGACAGGAGTCGGATACGAGCCTTCAATAGGTCGCCATGGCCACGACCCGTTCCCCCTCGCGTGCTTCCGTCGACAGGGGGCGCGGTTCTACGCGGACGAGGTCGATTTGCCGATGGACGGCGCGGAGAACCGCGGTCAACGAATGAAGGATGGTGCGGATGGCTCGCCCCAGGGACTTCTCCTGGAAGTCGGACTCCGAGGATTGCAGGATGGCTCCCAAGTGGGATTCGTCGATGTAGGTCTCCAATCCGTATCCCACGGTGATGCTCGCACGGGAGTTGGTGGTGTCAATAACGAGGAGGGCCGTATGGTTCATTCCCCCCCTTTCAAGGTTGGGACACACATTTCCGTTGTTGAAGAGCCAGAAAGTGTAGGTATTCAGGGGAGTTTGAGGATCCAGTCCTCCGGTGATGAATATCGAGATCCTTACCTGGGGGAATCGGTATTCCAGACGAGCGATGTCGCCCTTGACGGCGCGCCGCTGAAAGAAGGAAAGCTCGCCCGTGGAATCGGTAATGCCAGGGAGCGTCTGTGGAGGGACGCCGAACATCCTCGCAACCTTGGCGTGGGAAAGGCCGCAACGGGGACACTCGTGGACATTTTCCCGGGCGACCGGGGTCTTGCAGAAGGGACAGCGCATGAAAATACACTTTAGATATCCTGACTATTTATGCCACTGCTTTTTTCTGTCTTGCGTGAGTTGGGGGGGCGTGGGAAGAATCGGGATGGAAAAATTCTCAGAAAAAGTCGCAGTCGTGACCGGTGCGGGCCGGGGAATCGGGTATGCCATCGCCCATCGTTTTGCGAGCGGAGGCGGAAGCGTCGCGGTCGTGAGCCGGACGGAAGGCAACGCGGAGAGGGCGGCGGCGGAGTTGAATGCCGTGCGGGAGGGTTGCGCGCGTGCGTATGCGGTTGATGTGGCCGACCATGAGGCTGTTCAGATCATGGGGAAGCAGATTCTGGAAAATTTCGGGAAAGTCGATATTCTGGTGAACAACGCCGGGGCGACACGGGACAATCTGAGTATGCGAATGTCCGAGGCCGATTGGGATCTCGTGTTGGATACGAACCTGAAGGGGGCGTTCAACACCGTAAAGGCGTTTCAGCGTTCGATCCTGAAGCAGCCCCACGGACGGATCATCAATATCAGCTCGATCATCGGACTGATGGGCAATGCCGGGCAATCGAATTACGCGGCGAGCAAGGCGGGTTTGATTGGGTTCACGAAATCCCTCGCGCGCGAGTTCGCGGGACGGAGAGTGACCGTGAACGCGGTCGCGCCGGGCTTCATCGTAACGGACATGACCGACGTTCTCGCCGATTCGGTAAAGGAAGGGATCCTCAAGAACATCCCGTTGGGGTCGCTCGGCACCGTGGATGACGTCGGAGCTGCGGTTGAGTTTCTCGCCAGCGAGGAAGCCCGCTACATTACCGGTCAGGTCATGACCGTCGATGGCGGGATGGTGATGTGACGGGGTTAGGCCCGGCGACGGCTCGCAAACTGGGTTTCCCCGCAAACGCCTCCTCCGAATGGGGCCCCGAATCGCAAGGGCACTGAAACCGGGGGGAAGATGAAACGCGAGTCCTGATCGTGATCGAAGCTCCGGAGGAGGCGCCAGAGTCCCCAGCCGGCCGCGCCAAGGCAGGACAGGGCGCCGAGGAAAAAGGCGAGCAGTCGCGTCACATCCGGATTGAAAACCCGCTCCATGCGCTCGCGCTCCGCACTCGCCTCGCGAACACCGGTGATGAGGCTGTCGAGAGTGGATCGAATGCGGGCGGGGGCTTCGCTTTCGTTCGCCGCACCCCGAATTGCCTCTTCGTAGAGGGCCCGCAGGGTACGAACGGAGAGAAAGGGTTCCTCTTCGCCAGGCGTGCTCATCGTCATGGTCTGCTCGCCCCGCACGTAAAGCAGGACGAAGCCTTTGGGAGCCTTCACCCACGCGTCGGCGATGCGATGGGCGCGATCCTCAATCGATTCCCCGAGGATGAATGTCGTGGCGACGATGTAGATATCGAGATCGTCGTCCGTGTGCGCCCGCTCAAGCGTCTCCGCGAGCGCGGTCCTTCCGTCGGGCGAAAAAAGCCGCGCGTCGTCGAAGATCCGGTTGGCCGGTCGCGGCGGAATCGGAGCGAGGGACAGGGGCTCCTCCTCCGTCGGGACGCGGCGGGCTGGGTTCGATGGCGTGGTTTCCGTGCGGAGGAATTCGCCGACCTCGGGCTGGCCGATGCCATCGGCGAAGAGCCTCGCCAGGGGGGCGCAGAGCATGGCGCAGCAAAGCACCAGCAGCGCACGGCGAGAGTGGGAGAGACGGTTCGAGGTAGGGTGGGCGAGCAGGCGAAATGACATGAAGCGAGGCAATTCCCGCCCAGTCAACTCCAAATCCTTAGATATTCAAGATATTTAATATCAGTTAGAAGGGTGGCGTGTTGCGAGAAACTGGATAAGGGGGCGGCTTTGATTTCAGGGGAGCGGATTCGGGAGGTCGGACCGCTTCGCCAAAGCGCGTTTTGCGAGGCGCGTGATCACGACGGTCACGGCGAAGGTTGCGGTGAAGCCCACTCCGTAGAAGAGCCATTGGGCGGCGGAAGGGCCGTCCATCGAGGTGGCCGATCGGGCGAGGAATCCGAGGTAGACGTAAAGGATGGTACCGGGAAGCATACCGATGGACGAGGCGCCGAGATAGTGGAGGAATCGCACTCCCGTAAGCCCAAAGGCATAGTTGAGGAGGTTGAACGGAAAGACGGGAGACAGTCGGGTGAGGCCGACGATTTTCCAGCCTTCGCGTTCCACGGCCTTGTCGATGGCGGCGAAACGTGCATGGCCGGCAATTCTTGTCCCTACCCAGTCCCGCGCGAGGTAACGGCCGACCAGAAAGGCGGCTCCCGCGCCGAGGGTGGCTCCGATCCAGACGTAGAGGGTTCCCCAAACGAGCCCGAAAGCGGCACCCGCGCCCAGAGTGAGGACAGAGCCGGGCGCCATAAGGACGGTCGCGGCGACGTAGAGGGCGATGAATAGAAGGGGTGCCCAGATACCGAGATTCTCGAGGGCGGCGAGGAATTCACTCAACTGGCGGCGGGCATCGAAACTGACAGCCGCCACCGCGAGACCGGCGATCACGAGACCGCCGAAGAGAAGTTTCCAAGGGAATCCTCTTCCCGATCGCGCTGAATGGAGGCCCATGTTTCGAAGGAAGGAGGACCGACCTACTCCGCGTTGTTCAGACTCCAGTCGTAGTCGGTGAATCGCACCGGAAAACCGGACCGAATCTTCGCGGCCGTCTCCTCGGGGAAGTAATCCCGCACGAAATCGGTGACATATTTCTTCCGCATCGTGAAGTCATCCTCGAACCACTTGAAGATCGGCGAAAGGAAGATGGCATTGGTACTGACATGGTTCTTCGCGGTGTCGGCGAGGAAGCGGTGACCCTGTTCCTCGAACTGCGTCTCGAGTTCGGCCGCCGTGTAGGCCTCGGCGCGAAGTGGCGGGCAGCCTTTCGCGGCGCACACGATCGCGAAGTGGATGCGGGGCTCGCTGAATTGCGTTCGGAGAACCTTGTGCTCGAGGGTGTCGAGGGTGAGGATTTTCCCGAAGAGTCTCACGATGGGCTGCTTCCAGGGGCCCTTGAAGACCCCGCCGATCTTCTTGATGCTTTCGACCGGGTAGTTGTCGATGATGAGTTGAAGGGTGGCGGCATTGTAGAGATTAATGAGAAGCGCCAACTGCTGCTCGCTGCTCCAGCGATTGAAGTCGGACAATGGAACGGAGGACACTTCGGCGAGGTAGGCATCGAGGTCACTCCGGTTTTCCTTGAGGGCTTTGTAGCGCACCCGAGCGTCAGGAGTGACAAACTTCGTCAGCACCAGATTGAGACGCGGGTGACCGTGGTCGAAACCGATACCGGGCGCCGGTTGGGTGTAGGAACCCTCGACCGGTTTGACGGTCAATTCCCGCGCGGAAGCGGTGAAAGTCAGAAGAACGATCGGAAAAGTGACGGCGCGGCGCCAGGGAGACGTTTTCATCACAGAGGGACGCCAGCGCGGCCCCGCTTATTCCACAAAAGCAGACGGGCGCGATGATCTCTCAAGAGGGCTGTCCGTCAAACTCGAAGGTGGAAACGACAAAGGGCTCTCCGCGGGAGAGCGTCGCCAGGACGTTCATGCGGAGAGCCCTTGCTGAAATCGGGGGCTGGGTCGGGAAGGGGCTCTACTTGGCGTCCTCGATCTTCGCGGAGGCCTCGAGGCCTTCCATGTATGCCTTCACCGCTTCGCCCTGAGCCTGCTCGGCGAGGTGCGAGGCGATATCTTCCTTGGCTTCCTCAAGCGAAACCTTGCCACCTTCCGCATGCTCGTCCACGACGATGATGTGATAGCCGAACTGGGTCTCGACGATGGATCCGATGTCGCCGACTTTCTGCTCGAAAGCCGCCTTCTCGAATTCGGGCACCATCTGGCCTCGCCCAAAGCTTCCGAGTTTTCCTCCTTCAGCCTTGCTCGGGCAGGTGCTGTGTTCGGTGGCGAGGGCGGCGAAATTCTCCCCCTTTTTCTCGAGGAGTTCGGCCCGGACTTTCTCGGCTTCCGCGAGTTTTGCCTTCTTCGCGGCCTCGTCATCGCCTTCGGCGGTTCCGATAAGAATGTGGCGCGCGGCGACGGATTCGGGCTTTGCGAACGAATCGGGATTCTCGTCGTAGAAGGCCTTCACGGCGGCCTCGTCGGGCTTGGCGACTTCGGAGGTATGCTTCTCGATGAGCTTGTTGATCCGGACTTCGTCCGCGAGTTCGGTGCGGAGTTTGGCTTCGGTCATGCCGAAATTCTTGAGGAAATCATCAAGGGAGACGCCTTCAGGGGCATTGGCCTTGATCTTCTCGATGTTGGAATCCACTTCCGCGGCGTCGGATTCGATTTTCTCCGCGTCGGCGTTCTGAACGAGGAGGGTGCGCATGGTGATTTCCTTGCGGACGGATTCCATGGCATGGGATTTGAACGCCTCCATCTGATCGGGCGGCAACTGCGTGGCCTGCTGCCCGTATCGGGTCTGGAAGTAAGTGTCGATTTCGCCCTGGGTGATCGGTTTGCCATTCACCGTGAAGACGACCTTGGCGGGATCGCTCGGAGCGGCGGCGGCGGGCGGAGCCGTTTCGGTCGGACCCTCGGCGCCGGGATCGGAGATTGGCTCTGCGGACAGGGGAAAGCGGGATGCGAGAACAAACGCGGCGGTAAGGGCGCGGTAGGAAGGGCGGATGCGTTTCATGGCGGGCGGGGTGCGGTATTTTGGTTTGGTCGTGGTGATTTGAAGAACCGGCTCCCCGCCGGTCAGCAAAAAAGGGGGGTAAAATCCGCCCTTGCGGAAATTCCACAAGCGAAATATGTGAACGGGCGTTTCCGCCTCGGAATCAACCTCTTCCGGCGATTTCGTAGCTGTTCCCGGCGCGAAGGAGGGTGGCTTCGTCCATCGGCTTTCCGAGCAACTGGAGGCCTACCGGCAGGGCGGTGCCCTTGTCGGAGGGGACGGTACCGCAGGGTACGCTGAGGCCGGGAATGCCGGAAAGATTGGCCGCGATGGTGAAGATATCGGCCAGATACATGTGGAGTGGGTCGTCCGAATTCTCGCCGATACGGAAGGCAGCCGTGGGCGAGGTGGGCGAGGCAATCACATCAACCTCCGCAAAGGCCCGCGTGAAATCGTCCCGGACGAGGGTGCGAATCTTCTGGGCCCGCACGTAATAGGCGTCGTGGTAGCCTGCGGAAAGGACGTAGGTTCCCAAGAGAATGCGCCGTTTCACCTCATCACCAAAGCCTTCCTCGCGGCTCCTCGTATATTGCGAGAGAAGCGTGTCGGCAACCGTGGAACGATGCCCGTAGCGCACGCCATCGAAGCGGGCGAGGTTCGCCGAGGCCTCGGCCGTGGCGATGATGTAGTAGGTGGCCACCGCGTATTTCGTGTTGGGGAGGGAGACCTCGCGGATCTCGGCCCCCTGTGCGGCAAGCGTCTCCACGGCCGCATTGATCCGGTCCCTGACCGCGGGATCGATTCCGTCGATGAAGTATTCCTTTGGAAGCCCGATGCGAAGGCCCTTCACGCCGTCGTTCAAGGTCGCGGTGTAGTCGGGGACGGGGAGATCGAGCGAGGTCGAGTCATTCGAGTCCCGCCCCGCGATGACGCCGAGAATGCGGGCGGCATCCTCGCAACTTTTCGTCATCGGGCCGATTTGGTCGAGGGACGAGGCGAAAGCGACGAGACCGAAGCGAGAGACGCGTCCGTAGGTCGGCTTCAGGCCGACGCAACCGCAGTGGGAAGCCGGTTGGCGGATGGAACCTCCGGTATCGGTGCCGAGAGCGGCGATGGCCTCGTTTGCGGCGACCACGGCGGCCGAACCGCCGCTGGATCCGCCGGGGATGCGACTGGGGTCGTGGGGATTCCGCGTGATTTGCAGACCGGAATTCTCAGTCGACGATCCCATGGCGAACTCGTCCATATTCGTCCGTCCGAGCGGGATCGCGCCCGCGGCGCGCAGGCGTTGGATGACGGTGGCGTCGTAGGGCGCGGTGTATTTCCCGTGGAGGATCTTCGAGGCGCACGAGCAGGGTTGCCCCTTCACGTTGATCAGGTCCTTGATCGCGATCGGGATGCCCCCAAGAGGGAGGCTGACATCCGCTTGCGCGGCTTCGCGGAGGGCGGTCTCGGCGTCATGCGACAGGTAACCTCCGATGGCGGCGTCCTTGTTCGCGATGGAATCGAGGACGGCCCGCACCGCCTCGGTAGGGCTGGCGGCTCCGGAACGGAACCGGCCCTGGAGTTCGGTAAGGGTGAGGGAAGCAAGATCCATGGGTGTGCGGAGGGTCTATTCGATCACTTTCGGGACGTGGAACTGATCGCCGACCCGGCGGGGCGCGTTGGCGAGGGCTTCGTCAGCGGTGAAACCCGGTCGGGCGACGTCCTCACGCATCACGTCAAAGACGGGAACCGCGTGGGCGGTCGGTTCGATGTCCGAGACGTCGACTTCCTCCAGCAGCGCCATGTAATTCACGACGTGCTGAAGCTGTTCGTGAAAGCGCACGGTTTCCTCGGGACTCAGTTCGAGCCGGGCAAGGTTCGCGGTGCGGGTGACGTCGATATCGGGCATGATGGTGGAAGGATTCAGATAGACGGAAAGCAATAGCGGATACGACCGGGATGGCGAGAGGAAAAATCGGACGGAAAAACCCGATCCCTCGGCCTACGGTTCGGTGATTGACGCGTCGCTTTGCTTCGGGCTATTAACATTACGGAGAGGTTAGGAAAATCCACTATTATTTGGTTTCGAACCGCGTCATTTCCCTTCAGCCCCCACCATCAAGCATTCGATGACTTCGCCATCACGCGCATCCTTCGCCGCCATTGGTCTCCTCGTTCTCCTCTTTCCGGGGGCCCCGCCGAGTGGGGCCGGCGAGACGGATCCTCCGACACCCGCCGATTCAAAGGCATCGCTCGACGAAAAGAGCAAGGACTGCTGCGACTACTGGGTGGTTCCCCCTCTTTACAGGGATTCCGGGAATCCGGTTCTCCAGGAACTGGGATTGCACGGGCGATACCAGGGTCAGTACTACTTTCTCGACTCGGATCAAGGAAGGGCCGAGGGTTACGAAACACGACGCTGGCGAGTGGGGGCACACGCGAAGTTGTTCAGTTTCCTGACAGCGACGGCGGACATCAACCTCAGCGACACGTTCGATCCATTCTACGGTGGGATCGACGAGGCCTACCTGAAGGCGGACATCAGCGAAGATCTCCGTATTCTCGTCGGCAAGTTCAAGCCGAAGTGGTCGACGGAAGGCACCACCTCGGCCCTGCGATTGCTCACGTTCGAGCGCTCCCTCCTGGTGGATCGGCTGCGGCCGGAGAAATCCCCTGGGTTCGCGGTCGATGGCAACCGCGGGAAATGGGATTACTACGCCGGTGCTTTCTCGGGCGACTTCGGGGACGAGTTCGGGAATTTCGACGAGGGTGTCTTCACGGCATCATCCCTTGGTTATGACTTCAGTGCTTCCACGGGTTTGAAGAAATCGCGCTGGCATCTGGATCATCTCTGGAGTAGCACGGACACGAATACGGCGGTCTCTCCCTACGATCATCGATTCGCGACCGGTTTCGAATTGGGGACGGGGCCGTGGGGAGTGATGGGTGATTTGATCTACGCCAGCGGCGTGAATGACGCATGGGGGCTTGTCCTGATGCCGACCTATGATCTCTCCGAGAAACTCCAGCTTGTGGGACGATACCAATTCGCTTGGGGGGACGGTGACAGTATTCAGGCGACAAAGCGTTATGAGAGAAAGGCTCCGAATCTGACCGATCACGGCTTCGGGGAGCAATACAACGCTTTCTATCTTGGCGTCAATTACTCGCTTTGCGGGCACCGCCTGAAGCTGATGTCCGGTTTGGAGTATGCGAACCTGGGCGATGGATTCGGCGATGGGGGAGCTTACGACGGCTGGACGTGGTTCAATGGCCTCCGACTCTACTTTTAGAATTGATTACAGATACCGCAGAAAGCGGTTCTGTTCATCGACGAGAACACATTTCGGCTCGATGGGCTTGTCGCTGAGGCAGAAACCGATGATGATGACTTGCTCCCCGGCACGGATGAGGTGGGCGGCGGCGCCATTCATCGTGACGTTTCCGGAACCGGATTCTCCGACGATGATGTAGGTTTCAAGCCGGGCGCCCGAGGTATTGCTCACCACGAGCACTTTCTGACCGGGCCATAGATCCGCCTTCTCGAGGAGAATGGGGTCGATGGAGATACTGCCAATGTATTCGACATTGGCTTCCGTGATGGTGGCGTTGTGGATTTTGCCCTGAAGGATTTCGCGGAGCATGAGGTGACAGTGTTTCGTTCGGGGGCGGAGCCCGGTCGGGTAGGGATAAGATAGGCGATTTCCGCGTTTTGCTAGGGAAGATCGCGCGGAATCGAGTTCGACGCGTTCGTGTTGGGGTGGGACGGGGGGAATCCCGGAAGACGCCTGATTTCGATCGGGAAAGCGAGGAACCCCATCATCGGGGGCCGTCACGACAGGATACAATGACTTGCCGGGCGCCGGGGAGACATCCAAACTTTCCCCGTGAAATTCCCGCTTTTCCTGTTTTCCGCCGCCGTTCTGCCCTGCTCCCTCCTTGTCGCCAATCCCGAGGCTTTCGAGGTGGACGTGGACCAAGTGAATGAATTGCCCAAGGGGAAGGAAGCGGATGGCATCATCGGCGACTTCGTGATGCGAAACGAGCGGATCGAGGCCCTTGTGTCCTGTGATGCGCCGTTGCGCCGCGCAAATATGAGTACCTTCTATGGGGAGCAGGGGATCACTCCCGGCGATCTATATGATTTGGGCGTCCGGGGCGCAGAGAATGATCAGCTTACCATCTTCGCGCCCTTGAAACAGCAGGGGGCCGTCTCCTCGGTCCGGATCCTCAAGGATGGGAGTGACGGCGAGGCCGTGATCGAGACGCGGATTTCCGGGCCGACCGGACGGGGACTGGCGCGGACGCATGAGTATGTTCTTAAGGATGACTGGCGAGGCGTGCTCATCCGCTCGACCGTGCGGAACGAGGGAGTCGAGGAACGCACGGTCGAATTGGAGGACAAGTGGGGCCCCTATTCGGGAAGTGGAGAGACTTTCGGGGTACGCTGGGGGGATGCGGTGGATCCGGCGGATCACGCGGGTTACGCCTTCGCGTGGATTCCGGCTGAAGGCGAGGTCCCTGCGGCAAAGGATCTCATCCTCGCCCCGGGTGCGGAAATCTCTGTCGCACGCTTTGTCGCGGTGGGTGCTTCTCCGGCGGAAGCGGTGGGATGGGTAGCCGCGATACTTGGGGAGACCGGAACGATCTCCGGTCGGGTCACCGAGCAGGGTGACAGGGGCATTGGAGGTGCGGGCATTCTTGTTCAGGCGGAAGGTGATTCGGCCCCGGTTCCCGCCTATACCGACGCGGAGGGGCGCTTTTCCTTTCGACTTCCTCCGGGAAGATTCGAGCTACGCTTCGTTCAAAGTGGTCGTGCGGCGGTCGATCGTCAGATCGAAGTCGCGGGTGGGACTGAAACGAATGCCGATGTCATGCTGGAGCCCGCTGCGGGGATCGCGCTCGAGATCGTCGGCGAGGGAGGGGAAAGTCTTCCCTGCAAGGTCCAGTTCCTCGCGCTCGGGGATACGCCGAAGGCGGAACTCGGGCCGCCGAATCGCGCCCACGGCTGTAAGGATCAATACCAGTCGGAGACGGGCCGCTTCACCGTCACCCTCGCGCCCGGGCGCTACCGGGTGATCGTTACCCATGGCATCGAGTTCGCCCACTACGCCCAGGAGATCGAGATTGCGGCCGGATCCACGGTGCCATTACGAGCAACCTTGAAACGCCTCGTGTCCACTCCGGGATGGGTCAGCACCGATTATCACAATCACTCGACCCAAAGCGGCGACAACACGTGTGGGACCGACGACCGGATCATCAATCTCGCGGCGGAGAACATCGAATTCGCGCCGACGACCGAGCACAATCGACTCTATGACTGGCGTCCGCACATCGAGCGCCTCGGGCTCGCCGCACAGATTCAGACCGTAAGCGGGATGGAACTGACCGGCGGAGGCGCTCACCTGAATGGCTTCCCCTTCAAGCCGGTGCCCCATACTCAGGACAACGGAGCGCCCGTCTGGCAGAAGGATCCGCGGCTGAACGCCATCGTCCTCCGCGACTACCAGGGGCAGGAGAGCGACCGATGGGTGCATGTGAATCATCCCGATATGGCCGAGGATTTCGTGGACCGGAACGGCGACGGCCAACCGGACGGCGGCTTTCTCCATTTCGGATCGCTCATCGACGCGCTGGAGACGCAGAATTTCGTGGGCAATGACATTCTCGCCGGTCAACCGATGCGGGTGGGGAAGGCGCTGGGGCCGCAGGGAAGGGTGCAGTACATCCGCGAGTTCATCTGGCTGCAATTGCTGAACCAGGGCTTGCCTGTATGGGCGATCGCGGTTTCCGATGCCCATTCGGTGCACGGGAATGGCGCGGGGGGGTGGAGAACCTACGTGAAAAGCTCGACCGACGCTCCGGCGGAGATCAACTGGCGGGAGATGAGCCGGAATTCGAAGGCAGGACACATGATTCTGAGCAATGGGCCGTATCTCGAAGTCAGCACGGGCGACGGGGCGATCGCGGGCGATATGATCCGGCGCCCGGGCGGCGTCTCGCTCAAAGTGAAGGTGCAATGCACGGACTGGATCGATGTCGACCGGGTCCAGGTGCTCGTGAACGGGGTGCAGCGCCCGGAACTCAATTTCACGCGGGCCGCGAATCCCGATGCCTTCCAGGACGGAACGGTGAGATTCGAACGTGAGATTGCCGTACCGCTCAGCGAGGACAGCCATCTCATCGTCGTCGCCTATGGGGAAAACTCGAATCTTTCCATCGGCTATGGATCCAGCAATCAGGCGGGCATGCGCCCGTGCGCTTACAACAATCCGATCTTCGTCGATGTCGATGGCGGTGGATTCTCGCCCAATGGCGACACCCTTGGCTACCCGCTCCCCGTGAAATCCCTCAATCCCGACCAAGTCCAGGCCCTGCTGGAACGGGGCCAGCCGAACGCCCCGGCCCCCGAAACTGAACCTTAACCTTAGAATCCCCATGAAAGTCGCCCGGAAAAACACCATCACCCGCCGGAATTTTCTCCAAGCCAGTGCCGCGGGAACATTCGGCTTTCAGTTTGTCCCCTCGACTGTGTGGGGGGCCAATGATCGGATAAACGTCGCGTCCATCGGCATCGGCGGTAAAGGGCGAAGTGACGTTCAAGGATCGGCGAATTCCGGCGGCACCATTGTGGCCCTCTGTGACGTCGATGAAAAACAGGCCGCCGACGCCCGCAAGGCCTTCCCGAACGCGGTTTACTACCGGGATTTCCGGGAAATGCTGGAGAAGGAGGACAAGAACATCGACGCGGTCACGGTTTCAACGCCCGATCACATGCACTTCCATGCCTCCCTGCGGGCGATCCGGATGGGCAAGCACGTTTACACCCAGAAGCCGCTCACCCACTCCCTCTGGGAGGCCCGCACCCTCGCCGAAGAGGCGAAAACAGCCGGAGTGATGACCCAGATGGGGAACCAGGCCCACGCCGGCGAGCCCATCCGCCGCGCCGTGGAACTGGTTCGGGCCGGTTTGATCGGCAAGGTGAGCGAGGTGCATTGTTGGACTGATCGCCCGATCTGGCCGCAGGGGATGAAGTCGCGTCCGGGGCCCAAGCCAGCGCCGATGCATGTCGATTGGGAACAGTGGCTTGGCCCGGTTCCGAGCCGCGACTACGGGGAGGGTTACCTTCCCTTCGTCTGGCGCGGTTGGTGGGACTTCGGCACGGGTGCGCTCGGCGATATGGGCTGCCATATCATGGACATGCCCTATTGGGCGCTCGAACTGAAATACCCGACCGCCGTCGAGGCTGAACAGGACGGCGGAACCGAAGTCGCCGGCCCACTCAGTTCCAAGGTTACGCTGACCTTTCCCGCCGGCCCTTATAGCCACGAGTTGAAATTTTGCTGGTATGACGGCAACGGCGGCAACGCCCGGATGCCCGAGCCCGAAGTCCTCGAGGGCACCGGTTTCGACGCCAAATCGGCGAGGAAGTTCGATCTCATCATGATCGGGGACAAGGGGAAGTTCCTCTTCAACCGAGGGTCCACGAAGTTCAAGACCACGCCCGACGATCTTCTCGACGCCGTGGAGGACACCCCGCGGAGCATCGCGCGGGTGAAGGACGAGGACGTCGAATGGATTCAGTCCATCCGAACCGGCGTTCCGGCCCTCTCGAATTTCGCCCACAGCGGCCCCTTCACGGAGACCGTTCTGCTGGGCAACCTCGCTGTGCGGCTTGGTAAGAGGATTGAATGGGACGGCCCGAACCTCAGGGCCACCAACGCCCCCGAAGCCGCCCCCCTCATCCGCCGCCCCTACCGGAAGGGGTGGGAGGCGTGAGGCCCTCGCCGCCGAAGGCGCTGCGAGCGGGTTCCTCCCGGCGATGGATACTTTCGCCCCAGAAGCCTACAACCTCTGGCCGATGGCTTGAATCAGCCATGGCGGCCCCGTGCCGGGCTTGGTGATCGCCTGGACACGGCCTTCGAAGGGTGCGGAGTGCCCCGGGGTGCGCACTGCGACCTCGCCGGGTCTGCCTTTTTTCAAAAACGAAACCCCGGGGTTGCCAAATCGTGGAAGTGAACTAGTGATTCCGACGCGTTTTCCCGAACGCGCTAAAATCCTAATCCAGAAAAATGAAAGATCTCTCGCTCTATCGAAACATTGGAATCTTCGCCCACGTTGACGCGGGGAAGACGACAACCACGGAACGTATCCTTAAGCTCACCGGTAAGATCCACAAGATCGGGGAGGTGCACGACGGTGCGGCCACGACCGACTTCATGGAGCAGGAGCAGGAGCGGGGGATCACGATCCAGTCTGCCGCGACCACCTGTTTCTGGAAAAACTACCGCTTCAATATCATCGACACTCCCGGACACGTCGACTTCACCATCGAGGTTTACCGTTCGCTCAAGGTGCTCGACGGCGGTATCGGCGTTTTCTGCGGTTCCGGCGGCGTGGAGCCCCAATCGGAGACGAACTGGCGCTACGCGAACAATTCCAAGGTCGCACGCATCATCTGGGTGAACAAACTGGACCGTATCGGTGCCGATTTCTACCGTGTGGTGAAGCAGGTCGAGGACATCCTCGCCGCCAAGCCCCTCGTCATGGTGCTGCCGATCGGCTTCGAAGACACGTTCGTCGGTGCCGTCGATCTCCTCACCCGCAAGGCCTGGATCTGGGATGACTCGGGAGATCCGACGAACTACCACATCGAGGACGTGCCGACCGATATGGTCGACAAGGTCGAGGAATACCGGCATCAGCTCATCGAGACGGCGATCGAGATGGACGACGACGCGATGGAGAAATACCTCGACGGCGTGGAGCCCGACATCGCCACGATCAAGAAGTGCATCCGCAAGGGCACGGTCGAATTGAAGTTCTTTCCGACCTACTGCGGATCGGCCTTCAAGAACAAGTGTGTGCAGCTCGTGCTCGACGCTGTGATCGACTATCTCCCGTCCCCGACGGAAGTGCCGCCGCAGCCGGAGATCGACCTTGAAGGCAATCCGACCGGCGAGTTCGCCATCGTCGACGCCGACAAGCCGCTCCGCGCGCTCGCGTTCAAGATCATGGACGACAAGTACGGCGCGCTGACGTTCACCCGCGTCTACTCGGGCAAGCTCACGAAGGGCACGAGCATTCTGAATACCTTCACCGGCAAGGAAGAGCGCGTCGGTCGCCTCGTCGAGATGCACGCGAATTCCCGCGAGGAGATCGAGTCCGCCCAGGCGGGGGATATCGTGGCCCTCGTCGGTCTCAAGAACGTGCAGACCGGCCACACGCTGTGCGATCCCAACAATCCGGCCACCCTGGAGCCGATGGTCTTCCCGGACCCGGTTATCTCGATCGCCGTGGCGCCGAAGGACAAGACGCACGCGGAGAAGCTCGGCAACGCCATCGGGAAGATGGTGAAGGAGGATCCGTCCTTCCACGTCGAGACGGATATCGACAGTGGCGAGACCATCCTCAAGGGCATGGGCGAACTGCACCTCGACATCAAGGTCGACATTCTCAAGCGCACGCATGGCGTCGAGGTAACGGTTGGTAAGCCGCAGGTCGCCTACCGCGAAACCGTCACCAAGCGCGTTGAGGATTCCTACACGCACAAGAAGCAGTCCGGTGGTTCCGGCCAATACGGCAAGATCGACTACGTCATCGAGCCGGGCGAGCCGGGAGAAGGCTTCATCTTCGAATCCAAGGTCGTCGGGGGCAACGTGCCGAAGGAATTCTGGCCCGCCGTGGAGAAAGGCTTCCGCCTCTCGACGGTCAAGGGTGTCCTCGCCGGTTATCCCTGCCTCGACGTCAAGGTAACGCTCACGGACGGTGGCTTCCACGCGGTCGACTCCTCGGCCATCGCCTTCGAACTCGCCGCCAAGGCAGGCTATCGTCAGACGGTGCCGAAGGCCGGGCCGCAGATCCTGGAGCCGATCATGAAACTCGACGTCTTCACGCCCGAGGATAACGTCGGGGATGTGATCGGCGACCTGAACCGCCGTCGCGGTGTCATCAAGTCCCAGGACCGCGGGCCGACCGGCATCCGGGTGAAGGCCGACGCGCCGCTAAGCGACATGTTCGGTTATATCGGCGACCTCCGCACCATGACCTCGGGCCGCGGCCAGTTCTCGATGGAGTTTTCCCACTACGCCCCCTGTCCGAAGAATATCTCCGAGCAGGTCATCGCCGATGCCGCGGCGGCGGCGGAGGAGAAGAAGAAGTAGGGGGTTGTTATTGGTTATTAGTTATTGGTGAATAGAATTCACGGCAGCCGCCTTTTCCCGCTATTGGGGGGAGGGCGGCTGTTTCCGCTATCGGGAGCGTTACTCCTTCGGATGACCCTGTAGGCGCTTGAGGTGGGCGCTGACGAAAGCCATGACTGAGCCAAAGAGAATGAAGACGCTGGCCAGCGAGAGGCAGGTGATGCCGGCGGTCATACGGTTGCGCATGATATTTTCGGCATAGCTGGAACTCGCCGTCGCCTCGGCAAGGAAGACGACTCCGGCGCAGCCGAGGGAGATGCCGCATAGAAAGAGGACGACAAGGGGGAGTGAGAAACCGCGGTTGTTCATGGGCTTGGCGATGGTGGGCAAAGGTTCGCGAATCTGGCGGAGAGGGAAGGAATTGAACCAACCAGAGCCGCAGAACGACTCTCAACGGTTTTGAAGACCGCGGGGGCCACCAGGCACCCTTCACTCCCCTAAGGAAAAGTCGGAGAATTACACGAATAGTAGCGAATCAAGCACGCGAAGGCAATGAATTCGTGCAGGGAATCGGGGGGCGGATCAAATGGAGGTTCGGATCGCAGATCGAGCGCTGTCGAAGTCCCGGCGTTATCGTTTTTCTATGAATGAGCCAGTCAAAATACGAGGCGATGGACGGTGTGCCGCTCTCGACGATCATCGGCGCGAGGCTTTGGCCCCTGTAAACCTGGTGCCCGCAGGTAGAGCCTGTGGCTGCCCTCCCAAGCCAAGAAGGAAGCGATGCTGCGGCCGGGAAGTTATCCGGCACTCCGTCGATCTATTACCGGACCCTTGCCGTGCGAGGCAGGGCCTATTCCGGGAGGGTGGCCTCGGGCTCCGGAGTGGTCGTTTCCTGCCCGTCAGGAATCTCGCCAGTCTCGGGAGTATTGGCGTCCGGATCAATGGGCTCCTCTGGCGCGTCGGAAGTCGTCGCGGATTCGGTGGAGGGAGCGGGAGCCCCTGGGGCGACTTCAGGAGTGACGGTTTCGATCAGAGGAGCTGCCTCATTCGGCGCACCAGGCGTCGGGGAAAGGGGGCTGGCTGGTGTCTCCGTCGTTGCCTCAGGCTCGGGTTCAGGTGCGGGCGGGGGATTCTCGGCGAGGGTGATTCGCTTCTCGAGGGCTTCGATGCGGGAATCGATGTGTTCGATGAAAGCGTTGCTCGGATGGGCCGGCGCGATCGCCTGCATGGCATCCCTTGCCGCCTTCAGGTCTCCTTTCGCCGCCTCATCCTCGGCTTGCCGAAGGAGGGCGAGGGGAGCCAGTTCGGACTGCGAGGCCGCGACTTCGGAGAAGTATTTGCTCGCCGCGTCAGGATCGCCCAGCTGCTCGCTGATGAGGCCGAGATCGAACAGACCCTGGTAGTAGCGGGGATGTTTTTTATATTCCTTCGTAAACTGAAGGAGGGCGATTCGGGCCTCGTCGTATTTCCCGTAGGTTTGATGCCGCGCGGCAAGCATAAGCAGGGCGCTGCCACCGGCGGGAGTGCCTTCGCGTTCGTCGGCTACCTTTTCGAAATCCGCGATCGTCTCGGCATCCGTGAAAGCCTGTGACGCTTCGACCAGCTTTTCCGCCTTCAGCGCGCGCATCACAAAAGCGACGCAGACGACCACGACCCCGAGGAGGAGGAGGATCGCGAGTTTCTTGCCATGCTTCTCGAGAATGACCTCAAGGGCGGGCGGGGCCTCGTGGTGCACGAAATGTTGGACGGGAGGCCCGTCGGTTGCCTTGGAGTTAGCCATAAGATTCGAAGAGGGTGGAGAGGTTTGGAGAGAGGGAGGGCGGTGTTCCGTATCGGAAAATGGCGGAACGGGAGAATCCGAGAATGGGCTTACGCGCCGACGGCAGCGCGTGCTTCATCGGCAAGAGCAGTGCTGAGGTAGCGCTCTCCCGTGGAACAGGCGATGGTGACGATCATTTTTCCTTTGTTCTCGGGTCGTTTGGCAAGCTCGATCGCGGCGGTGACGTTGGCGCCCGTGCTGATGCCAACGAGGATACCCTCTTCGGCGGCAATGCGTCGCGCCATGGCGAAGGAGGCTTCATTCGAGACCCGAATGCATTCGGTGATCTGAGGATTTCCATCCGCGTCGCTGAGGTGGAGATTCTCGGGGACGAATCCGGCTCCTGTTCCTTGAATCTTGTGCGGGCCGGGCTGAACGGGATCGCCGGCGAGGGTCTGGTTGATTACCGGGGAGTCTTCGGGTTCAACCGTGACGACCTGGAGGGCGGATTTGCGTGGCTTCAGAGCTTCGACACACCCGGTGGCGGTTCCTCCGGTGCCGACCGCGGACACGATGATGTCGACTTTGCCATCGGTGTCGTTCCAGATCTCCTCCGCGGTGGTGGCGCGATGGATGGCCGGATTGGCCGGGTTTTCGAATTGCTGGGGAATCCAGGAATTGGGGGTGTCGGCGGCGATTTCCTCCGCTTTCGCGATGGCGCCCTTCATCCCTTTGGCTCCCTCTGTAAGAACAAGGTCGGCACCGAGAAGTTTCAAGAGCGTGCGTCGCTCAAGCGACATCGTTTCCGGCATTGTCAGGATGAGCTTGTAGCCTTTCGCCGCGCAAACGAAGGCAAGGGCTATTCCTGTATTTCCGCTCGTGGGTTCGATGATCACGGTATCCTTGGTGATTCGCCCCCTGGCTTCGGCGTCTTCGATCATTGCCCGGCCAATGCGATCCTTCACGCTGCCGAGCGGATTGAAGAATTCACACTTGAGGTAGATGTCGGCCTCCGCACCATCGGTCACTTTGTTCAGCCGCACCAGGGGGGTTCCTCCAACAGTCTCGACAATGTTGCTAAATAGCCTGGGCATGGTTCTCGCGGAATGGATTTCTTGGGTTGCTGGGGGGAATCCGCGACGCTCGGGAAGCGGATTTCTGGCGGCCGTAGAGACTACGTACAAGTATTTCTGATTGCAAAGAGAAAAAGCGGTGAAATATGGGGGGTGCCCACGCAATTCCCGTTTGCTTTCGCGAGCGGATTGCCCCCACTTTGTGAGGACGCTAACCTCGAATCATCAATCCCAATACGAAGATCCCATGTCCGATGTCATACCCAAAGACGAACTCCCACGCTGGCTCAAGAAGGTGCCGGAGTGGGACTACGAGAACAAATCCATTTCCCGGAGTTTCGACTTCGACGAGTTTGTGGAAGGCATCGATTTTGTGAACGACGTGGCGGAGATCGCCGAAGAAGCCGCCCATCATCCGGATATCGATATCCGCGGGCCGCGCGTGTTGTGTACGCTGACCACGCATGACAAGAATGGCGTGACTGAATTGGATTTCGAGGTTGCGGCGCGGATCGATACCTTGGTCGACTAGGGGGCCTGCGAGAGAAGCCAAGCCTGAGCGGCTCGGCGCGAATACAGTGATTCCGCCATCAGGTCAAACTTCCTCAAGGAGTCTTGATAGGCCCGGTGGCCGAGGCTCAGGCATGCATCGCAGGAGAGTTGCGCAGGCCTTGGGCGGGCGATGGCTTTTCTCCCGGCTCCTGGTATTCCGGAGTCAGGAAGCGCTGCCCGCGCTGAGAGGCTTCAAAGGAGTTCTGGGGTCTGGAAGAGCTCGGCGACGCGCGCGAGGAGTCGGCCTGCGGCCCCTCCATCCAATACCCGGTGGTCGAAGCTGAGGGTAAGTTCGGCCTCGATTACAGGTGTCCACTCCACCCTTTCCATATCCCAGCGGGGTTTTTGGATCCCCTTGCCGAGACCGAGCACGAGGTTCTGCTCGGGGAGCGGGATCGGGGTCGCCCAGACGATGCCGAAGCTTCCGAAATTGGTGACCGTGGCGATGCCGGGCTTTCCGGCCGCTTCCTTGGGAAGCTTGCGGAGACGGGCTGCCTCGACGAGATCGTTGTAGACCGTCACGAGGGATGCGAGCGGCTTGCGATCCACGTCGCGGATGACGGGAACGAGGACGCCGTCGGCGACTTCCACCGCAAAACCGATGTCGATGGCATTCGGGTGGACAATGCGTGAGCCAATGAGGCGACCGGCGACGGCGGTATTCTCGGCCAATGCCACAGCCAGGGCGCGCACGGCGTAGATGGCGGGGCCGGGTTTGGGATCAGCGATCTTCCGGTGGGCGAGCAGTTTGTCGAGCTGCACCGGCGAACCCACGGTGGCGAGCGGACGGGTCCAGCTCCGGCGCATCGAATCCGCAACCGCGATGCGCATCGGCGAGGCGGGGGTCATTTTGCTTTGCTCGATCTCCTGCATGTAACGCTCGAAGTCCTCGACCGTAACCCGGCCGGCGGAGCCGCTGCCCGCAATGCCGGCGAGATCGGCCGCGTTGATGCCGAGTTCAGCCATGCGGACGCGCATGCGCGGGGAAAGATAGGTCGCCCCGGTGGCGCTGGCCGGAACCGGAAGGCTGCTGCTGACCACCGGTTCGACAACAGGCTCGCTGGGACTCCTCGCAAAGGGCGATTCCGCGTCGATCCCGTTCGGGCGGGAAAAATGCGAACCTTCTTCGTCGTTGCGGTGAATCCTTCCTGAAGCTCTCGATTCGCCGGCGTTGGGGGCATCGACGCCGGCGCGGGCAGCTTCCTCTTCCGTCACTTCAAGATAGGCAAGCGTTGCGCCGACAGCATAGCTTTCGGAAACGATGGCCCTGATCTCGGTGACCCTGCCCCCACAGGGGGTGGTGACGGCCATGGTAGCCTTTTGCGTTTCAACTTCCAGGATCTCCTGATCGACATCCACATTGTCGCCGACGGCGACGTGGAACTCGACAATGGTGGCCTCAGCGATGGATTCGCCGAGTTGGGGCATGAGGATGGGAATGCGCGGCACGGTATTTCTAGAATCGAATGAGGCGGCGAACAGCGTTGGCGATGCTTTGGGCGTTCGGTCGATGGACCGCCCAAAGATCCGGATGATACGGGATCGGGGTATCGCGCGCGTTCAGACGCTGGGGCGGTCCGTCGAGGAGGTGAAAGCCCTCGCACGTGACGCGGCTGATAATCTCGGCGGTGACGCCCCCCCACGGGAAAGACTCACCGACAGCGAGGAGGCGACCGGTGCGGGCCACGGAGCCAAGAACGGTATCCGTATCAATCGGCTTCACGGAGCGAAGATCGACGACTTCAATCTCGAGGTTCTCTCGGCGTAATTCGTCGGCAGCCCGGAGAGCTTCGTGGACCATGGCGCTGTAGGTCACGACAGTGGCATGCTTGCCGGAGCGGGCGATGCGTGCCTTCCCGACTGGTAGGTTCTGTTGGGGCAGTGCCTCGGCCTTGAGATGGTAATAGAGAAACTTGTGCTCGCAGAAGACGACGGGATCATCGAGGGCAATGGCGTCAAGGAGCATCGAGTAGGCGTCTTCCACGGTCGCTGGCGTAAGGACAACGAGGCCGGGGTAATGCGAATAGATCGACTCCATGCTCTGGCTGTGGAACGGGCCACTCCCAGGGGTGCCGCCCGAAGGGAGCCGGATGGTGATGGGACAGGGAACGTTCGTCCGCCAGAACAGGGTCGCCGCCTGGTTGACGATCTGGTTGAAGCCAATGGAGGAGAAGTCGGCGAATTGCATCTCGACGATCGGACGCATGCCTTCGATGGCGGCTCCGACGGCGGCCCCGATCATGGCGTCCTCGCTAATGGGTGCGTCGAGCACGCGGTCTGGATAGGCGGCATGGAGATTCTTCGTGGCCTTGAACGCTCCTCCGAAGGGGCCGATATCCTGACCATAAATGAAGACGGCGGGATTCTCTTCAAGAGCCTTGGTCTGCGCCGCGCGGATGGCTTCGAGATAGGTAATGCTCACGGCGTCATCGTGTGGGAACCTTCGACAAGATGGCGGGTGCGGAGTGCTTCCCAGCTCTCGGTATAGGGATCGGGAGTGCGCTCTCGCTGGGCGATGGAAAGGGCGTTGGCGACTGCGGTGGCGGCGTCCTCATCGACTGCATCGCACTGGGCCTCGCTCAGCCGGCCACTATTGATGAGCGACTGCCGGGTCAGGGCAAGGCAATCCCGCCCGATTCGCGAGTTTCGGAGCTCCTGCGGTACATAGGACGCATCATCGTGCTCGCCATGACCATTGAGGCGGAGGAGCGTGCCAACAACCATTTGAGGGCCGTGGCCATTCCGGGCACGCTCCAGGGCGATGTGGAAAGTCTCGAGGGCCTCGTCCAGGTTCAATCCATCGACGGAATAGCCCCCGATTCCATATCCCCGGGCGCGGTCGACGAGATCGGTACAGGCGTATTGCCGTGAGGTGGGCGTGGAATAGGCGAACTGGTTGTTGGCTACGGATACGATGAGGGGCAGTCTCTCGACTGCCGCCATGTTGAGGCCCTCGTGGAAGGCTCCCGTCGAGGTGCCGCCATCGCCAATGCTTACCGCCCCTACCGATTCGCCGAGGCGGCCAGTCATGCGTCGTGCCATGAGCATCCCCGAAACCACGGGGACCATGGCTCCGAGATGGCTGATCATCGCAGGCATGCCCGCCTTGGGGCGGCCGTAGTGAATGTTCCCGTCCCGACCGCGCATGGGGCCTTCGACCGAACCGAGGTAGGTGCGCATGGAATCGAGAACACTCTCGCCGAAGGCGAGACGGCCCGAAAGGTCGCGAATGAGCGGCGAATAAATGTCGCCTTCACGGAGTTGGCTTGCGAGGGCAGTGCTGAAGGCCTCTTGACCTCGACCGAGATAGACGCCGCCCACGATCTTTCCCGCCCGGTAAAGGCTCGCGATCTTATCCTCGAAGACGCGTCCGAGAACCATCCACCGGTATGCTGCCGTGGATGCCTCAGCCGCTCCCGCGGCGGTGTTCGCGGAGGAAGTATCGATACTGGGAGCGTTAAACATCTGTGCCGATCATACAAGCCGTGGCCAAGGGGACGCAAATGCTTTTCATGGGCGGAAATTGCGGGAAATGTCAATTCGGGAGCGCTTCGGCTTCGCCAGACCTCAGGACAGCGCGATGGACGCCTCTAAGGTCATGACCGGAAACGAATCACGGATGGGATAAGCGCGCCTTCCGTCATCGCGAACGAGTGCTCCCTCCGAACAGGCATGGCCGGCGGACTTAAGTCGGGTGAGTTCCCCCTCGCTAGCCTCGTGGAGAGGCTGGCCACTCTCGGGACACCGAAGGAGGGCGGTTAATTCCGGATTCATTTTTCCATGAAATCTCAGGTAACCCTCAGTAACCGAATCCATTGCGTCGAATTCGAACCATGGGGGACTCCTCCGCCTGCTGGAGCGTTCCGTCCAGCACCTCGGCGGCATAGACAAGGTGGTCGCCCGTAGGGACATGCCCGGTGACGCGGCAGGCAAGGAAGGCAAGCGCCTCCGCGAGTTGGGGAAGCCCGAGGGAATTCGTCGTCAGTGGGAGTCCTTCGAAGGGATGGGAGTTGCCGGATTGGGCGAAGGGCTTCATCAACTTCTGATCCATCTCGCCGAGGATATTCAGACCGAAGAGACCGGTTTCCTCTATGGCGGAATGGAGGAGGCGACCGGGTTGCACCGCGATCATGATAGCCGGCGGATCGAAGCCCGCCTGTTCGACGAAACTGGAGAGCATGCCCACAGGAGCGCCTCCCAGAATCCCGGTGGCAATGAAGATTCCGCTGGGGATTTTTCCGAGGGCAGGCCCGATGCGATTCCTTTCGATTTCGTTCATGGCGATCCGGGCTTGATTCAGGATTTTGAACGCCGCGCCCTTACGGCGGCAGCCAATCCGTCGAGAACTTCGACGGTGGTTTCCCATCCCATGCAGGCGTCGGTGACACTCTGGCCGTAGAGCAGTCCGGATGTTCCGTCGTCGAGGGACTGGGCACCGGCGACGAGATGACTTTCGAGCATGGTGCTGACGATGGTACGGGATCCACCGGCGATTTG
>JAHEDC010000396.1 GCA_024641425.1 Verrucomicrobiales bacterium
TGAAGCTCGACGCCAACGGTTCCGCCGTCCTCGAAGTCGCCGTCCCGGCGATGAGTCCCTACACACACGGCCTCTACTCCTTCAGTGTCTCCGTCGATGTGACCTCGCCCGAGGGCCGCACGATCACTTCCGGAAACTACGGCATCCATTCCGTCGTGCCCGTCATTCCCGCGATCAACACCGATGCCGATTACGCCGACGGCCCCGCCGTTTCCATCCAGCTGAAAGCGACCGATCCCAAGGGCGAAATCGTTGAAGGCGAGCCCATGAGTGTCGATGTCTACCGCGTCGATGCCCGCACGGTGAAGGAGAAACTCTCGCCCGGGATTTTCCGTTACCGGAACTTCGACGCCTTCGAGATCGTCACGACCCAGAAGGGCGTGAGCGGAAAAACCCTCGTCGTGCCCGCCCCGAAACCCGGCCGTTACGTGAGCGTCGCGCGCCTCGACAACAACCCGGACGCGCCCGCGGTCAGCGACCGGACTTCCGTCGCGGGCGAGGCTCCCGCGTCGTATCCCGTGACCAATACCTCGACCTTCGCCGCCACGCCGGACAAGAAGGAATACCTGCCCGGCGAGACCGCCATGCTCGCCCTGGAGGCCCCGTTTTCCGGCAAGGCCTGGGTCTGCGTCGAGACCGACCACATCGTGGACCAATGGGTCGTGGACGTGCCGGAGAACGGCGCGCGCGTCGATATTCCCATCAAGCCGGAATACTACCCGAACGTCTACGCGACCGTCTATCTCGTGAAGCCCGGCGGCCCCGATCACCTGCCCGCCGAGCGCTTCGCCCGCCAGCGCCTCGAGGTGAAGCGCGCCGACCTCGAACTCGACGTCGCGCCTTCGCTCGCGAAATCCGACGTCGAGCCCGGTGACAGTGTCTCCGGCATCGTCCTCGTCAGCAGCGAGGGCAAGCCGGTCGCCAACGCCGACCTCACCCTCATCGCCGTGGACGAGGCCGTCCTCCAACTCGGTGGCTGGAGCGTCCCTGATTTGCTCAACGCCTTCTACCCCTACCGCTCGCATGGCGTCGAAACCTCACGCGCCCTCGACAACCATTTCGAATCGTTCGACGAGAGCGATGTCGTCGAGAAAGGCGTCCTCATCGGCGGCGGCGGCGAAGGCGGCGCGGCGAAGAAGCAGCTCCGCAAGGACTTCGTGGCCCGCGCCTTCTGGAAGACGCAGGTGCGCACCGACGCCGAGGGCAAGGCCGCCTTCGACTTCACCGCTCCGGACAACCTCACCGCCTTCCGTGTCACCGCCATCGCGGCCACGAAGACGAGCCAGTTCGGGCACGGCGATGCCAAATTCACGATCTCGAAGCGTCTCATGGTCGAGCCTGCCCTCCCGCGCTTCGTCCGTTTCGGCGACACGCTGGAGCTGCGCGCCGTCGTGCGCCAGACCGCGGAGGAGAATGCGAAGGTCGTCATCCAGTGCACCGCTTCCGGCGGGATCAGTCTCGGCGCGCCGACCCTCGAACTCGGAGCCGATACGAAGTCCGGCGTGCCCTCGGTCTTCCGCTTCCCGGCCAAGGTGACCTCGCGCGAGCCCGCCGTCATCCGCTTCGAATCCAACCTCGCCGGCAACTCGGAAATTAGCGATGCCGTCGAAATGACGCTGCCCGTGCACGAGCCCGGCATTCTCCAGAAAACCGGTCGCTACGGGGCCGCGCCCGCCGGAGCCGAGACCTTCGTCCTCGCCGACCACGTCCCGGATTTCTGGCCCGACGCGCAAGGGTCGTTCTCCTTGACCTTGTCCCATTCGCCGTGGATTCCGAAACTCACCGGCCTGCCTGTCATCCTCGATTACCCGCACGGTTGTTTCGAGCAGAAGGGCAGCCGCTACCTCGGCTACACCATCCTCGCCAGTCTCCTGAACTACCTTCCCGATCTCCAGGGCCGGCACGACAATTACGCGAAGCGCCTCACCCAGGGCCTCGACGAGTACGAGGGCTCGCTCCTGAACGGCGGCTTCCTTCCGTATTGGCCCGGGTCGTCGCAGCCTGATTATTTCGTCACCGTCCTCGCCGCCTGGGTCATGGAAAACGCCCGCCAGGCGGGCACCCCGGTTCCGGCAAGGCTCGAGACCGAGCTGACGAAGGCGCTGGATGCTCTCATCCGCGGCCGCGTGCCGCAAACCGGCCAGTCGCTGCGCAGCTTCGCCCTTTTCGTCCACAGCGAGAAGCCGGGCGCGAAGGCCGACCACAACGATGTCCTCCGCGATTTCTACCTGCACCGCGATAACCTCAGCGACGAGGGTCGCGCCTTCCTCGCCCTCGCGATGAAGAACTACGGCGTCCTCCCCGACGAGATGGCCCAGCTCGCCCGCGAAATCGACCAGCCGCTGAAGCCGCACGCCTTCGATCCCGACACCTTCTACTCGACAAACCGTGCCGAGGCCATCGTCTTCCTCGCCCTTGCCCGTATCGGCGGTCCGGGCTGGGTCGAAGGTGCCGGCAAGGAAGCCCGCGAGCGGCTTCTCACCGCGCTCGATTCCTCGATCAATCTCTCGACCCAGGAAAACCTCTGGCTCCTCATCGCCTTCAACGCGATGCACCAGCAGGCGGATTTCAAGGGATACATGGCGGCGGCTATCAAGCCCGCTCCCGAGCAGGTTTCGGCCAATCAGGTCTCGCTTGCCTGGAAGGAACGCGGCCTCGACAAGATCCGCGAGATGGCGGTGAACCTCGGGAAGGAAAAGGCGGAGACCTACTACCTCGTCGATGCCAGCGTCCTCCTCGAAGGGGAGAACATGAAGCGCGAGGACCGGGGCCTGCGCGTCGAGCGCGTGGTGAAGAACCTTACCGACGCCTCGCGTTTCGGCACGAAGGAAGCCCCGTTCCGCATCGGGGACGAGGTGCTCGTTTCCTACCGCATCCTCGCCAAGAAGAACCAGTATTTCGCCGCCCTCGTCGACGAGCTGCCCGCCGCCTTGGAAACGGTGAACTTCAACCTCGCCCAGGTCTCGCAGTTCTACGAGCTGCCGAAGGAGTTCGCGACGAGCAGCCTCTGGCTCAGCCATTCCGAACTCCGCGACCGCTCGGCCAATCTCTACTTCAACCGTATCGACGCCGGAGAGCACCAGTATTCCATCCTCGCCCGCGCCACCTCCGTCGGCACCTTCACCTGGCCCTGCGTCGCCCTCACCCCCATGTACGAGCCCCGCTTCGGCGCCCTTTCGGATGTCGGTCAGTGTTATGTGACGGAGTAGGGTTGACTTGAGGGACGGTCAATTCGTTGATTCGGAGAATTTACCCGCCCGTGCCTGAGATCACCTCCATCCTCCACCACCTTGCCGACCTCGATTGGAAGCGCGTCCTTCGTCGCGCGATCATCGTCACGGGGCTCTGCGTGGTCGCTGGCGTCGTGGCGTTGGAAATCCTCATCGCGCGGACACCCTTGCCGGAGGACCTCCTCGCGGAGAAGGAAGGGACGGCCTCGCTCGTCGATGCCAATGGGCGGCTGATCGCGCGGCTCGGAAACGACGACGCGCGGATGTGCTTTCCTTTGCCGCTCGGCGAAATGGGCGAGTGGCTGCCGAAGGTCACGGTCGCGCTCGAAGACCACCGCTTTTACGAACACAATGGCGTGGACGCGCGCGGGGTATTGGCCTCGGCGACGCGGAACCTGCGCTACGGGCGCATCGTTTCGGGCGGCTCGACGATCAGCCAGCAAGTGATCAAGCTCGCCGACGGTCGGCTTGGCCGAAGCTGGAAGGCAAAGTTCCGCGAGGCTCTGCTCGCCATCAAGCTCGAACGCCAGTGGAGCAAGGAGCAGATTCTCACTGCCTATCTGAACCGCCTCGATTACGGCAACCGCCGCATCGGGGCCGAAGCTGCTTCGCGCGCTTATTTCGGAAAGCCAGCCGCCTTGCTCACCCTCCCCGAAGCGACCTTCCTCGCGGGACTTCCCCAGGCTCCGAGCCGTTTCAATCCCTGGCGGAATCCCGAGAAGGCGCGCGGAAAATACACCCGCGCCCTCGACCGGCTCGCCGAAGTCGCCGTCATCACGCCCGCGCAACAGGAGGCGCTCGACGCGCGACCTCCGACGATTCTCGTCGATTTGCCGGAAAACCGAGCGCCGCGCTTTACCGAGGCCACCGGCGCACCGAGCCACGGCGGGATCGTGCGCACCACCCTGGACCTCGAACTCCAGGAGACGGCGCAGCATTTCCTCAGCGATCAACTCGCCGTCCTGAACCGCAACGACGCGCGGAACGCGGCCATCGTCGTCATCGAGAACGCGACCGGCGCGGTGCGCGTCCTCGCCTCCGTCGCCCTTGATACGCCCGATGCCGAAACCGAGATCAACGGCGCGCTCATCGGGAGGCACGCGGGTTCAACCCTGAAACCCTTCGTCTATCTCGCCGCCCTCGACGCGCGCAAACTCACCGCCGCGAGCCTCCTGCCCGACACCCCGGACGCGATGCTCGCCGCCTTCGGCAACTACGACCCGCACAACTACAACGAGCGCTTCCAGGGCCCGGTGCGGGTGCGCGAGGCGCTGGCGAACTCACTGAACGTTCCCGCCGTCCTCGCCCTCAACGCCGCCGGGCCGCGCCGCACCTTCGAGCAGATCGGCGCCTGGGGCCTGAACCCGGACGCCCGCACGTTGGAGGACTGCGGAGCCGGCTTCGTTCTCGGAAATCTGCCGGTGCGACTTCTCGATCTTACGAATGCCTATGTCACACTTGCGCGCGGAGGCGTTTACGCGCCGCCCCATCTCTACGAGGACGATCTCCAGCCCGGTCGCCGCCTCGCCTCGGCCGCGGCGGTCGCCATCATCGAGGACATCCTCTGCGACAACCAGGCCCGCGCCCGCGCCTTCGGCCTCCATTCGCCGCTCAATCTCGGACGCCACCGCGCGGCGGTGAAGACTGGCACCAGTTCGAGCTACCGCGATGCCTGGACCGTCGGCTATGACCGCGACTTCACCGTCGGCGTCTGGTTTGGAAACTACAACGGGCACTCGATGGACAACGTCCTCACCGTCCAGTCCGCCTCCCCGGTCTGGAACCGGATGATGAAACACCTCCACCAGACCAAGGGCAGCCGCGCGCTCGAAGCTCCCGTCGCCGGCGCAGCCTTGGTCGCGCGGCCGATTTGCACCCTTTCCGGGAAATGTCCCGTTCCCGAAAGCCCCGGCACCGCGACCGAGTGGTTCCTTCCCGGCACCGAGCCCGCCGAGGACGCCTCCACCTTTTTCCGCGACGGAACCATCCATCTCCCCGCCGAATACGCGACCTGGTGCCACAGCGAGTGGAATTTCCTCCATGCCTCCGCCTCCGGAACCGACGCGCTCGCCATCGACAGTCCGAAGAACGGCGCGACCTATGTCATCGACCGGAACATCCCCGCCGCGCAGCAGTCGCTCGTTTTCAAGGCCACGCCCGAAAGCGATCCCATCACGTGGACGATCAACGGCGAACCCGCGCAAAGCCCGTGGCCACTCAAGGAAGGAGCCTGGCAGATCACCGCGCAGACCAGCACCGGCCACCAGGCGACCGCGACGATACGGGTGGAGTAGTGCCCCCACTGGCACCCTTGTTTTTCGTCCCGAATCAACCCATGTTCGGTCCGATGTTGTTTCGTTCCGCCATTCTCCCGCTCGCCCTCGCCTTCCTCGCCCTCGCGGTGGATGCGCGTGCGGAGGCCAAGGCCCGGGCGGCGGAGTTCGAGAAGGACATCCGGCCCCTGCTCGATACCTATTGCTTCGGCTGCCACGGGGGCGAGAAGGTGAAAGGGGACGTCAACCTGGAGGACTACAAAACGCTCCTCACTGTCCAGCGGAACCCGAAACTGTGGAGCAACGTCGTCGATCAGCTCGAAAGCGCGGACATGCCGCCGGAGAAGGCGGAGAAGCATCCGACCGACGACGAGCGGAAGCGGCTCGCGAAATGGCTGGAGGACAATGCCACGCGCATCGATCTCAGCGCCATTCCAAAGGATCCGGGCCGCGTGACGATCCGTCGACTGAACCGCAGCGAATACAATAACACGGTGCGCGATCTCTTCGGCGTCGACTTCCGGCCCGGCAAGAACTTCCCCGCCGACGGCGCGGGCGGCGGCGGCTTCACCAACAACGCCGACACCCTCTTCCTCCCGCCGATCCTCATGGAGAACTACCTCGAGGCGGCGGGCAGCGTCCTCGACCAGGCCTTCGCCAACGACAAACTCCGCGCGCGCATCCTCTTCGTCGAGCCCTCCGATACCCTCAGCCCCGAGGACGCCGCGCGGAAGATCCTCGTCCATTTCTCCTCCTTCGCCTTCCGCCGCTA
>JAHEDC010000036.1 GCA_024641425.1 Verrucomicrobiales bacterium
GACGACCGTATATCCTCCGCTTTCGAGTGGGACGGCCGGGATTTCCCACTTAGTGAGGTGGTCCGGTTCATCGGTAAGGAACCATCCGCCCAGATCCCCGGCAATTCCCGATGAGTTCCAGATCTCGATCCAGTCGGAGCTGTCTCCGTCGGCATCCTTGAGTCCCCCGCTGTTGCTGGCAAGGAATTCCGTGATGCGGGCGTCGGAAAGGGTGGCCGCGCCGCAGGCAGGCCCCAGGACGAAAACCGCAAGCCCAATGAAAATGCGAGAGATTGGATTGGCGAGCATTCCTCAGAATAGTCCGGACCCTTTCTGAATTGCAATCGGAATGACGCGCTGGGCCTGTTCTCGCAGCAACTACCGCCACAAGGGGATCAGCACGGACTCTGCACCGCGCATCACCTTCGCGACCTCACCTGCGTCTACGAGCAGCATGGAAAAGAGGGGGCTGGCGACATGATCGCGCTCCTGCTCCAGGCGAAGAAACCCGACGACCGAGGGAGGGCCGGGGGGGCGGCGCGTCGGGGAACGCACGCTCGACTGGCTGCAGCAGTGCTACCTCGAATTCCTGGAGGACGGCTACGCCCGCGATCCCGAGCCCGTCCGCCGCCCGGGGCTGCCCCGCGGCCAACCACACGCCCTTGAGCACCTCCGCGTCCTCCGGGCGATAGATGCCGGGAGAACCCCGGCGATGCTGCCCCCTCAGCACCTTGTTCGCGTGCTTGCGCTCGTACCCGGCCGTCTCGCGGAACTCGTCGAGCAACGCGCTTCGCGCCTGTTTCCCGCTCCGGCGGGCGTAGCGCCCGCGCATGACGGTGATGTAATCCTTGAGGCTCTCTCTCATTAAACGTGGCAGCATTCGCCACGGTGTCCTCTTTTATGAGGCACTGCGATGGTTGCCCGAAATGTCATTATTGTCTTTACTGAACGATCGATGTTGAGGCACTCTTGAGAAGTTCCTGTTTAATTCGATGGAACAGATCCCAACCCCAACCTCCCACCCACTATGATGAATATCCGAGCGACTCTCGTTGCATTCTCAATTGGCCTCCTCCTCGCGCCGACAGGCGCCCGGGCGGAGCTTGTCCGCTTCGTCCAGATCGTTAAGAACGACCCTGCCGATACCCGCTTCCACCTCGCGGAACTCGAGGTCTTCGCGCTCGGCGTCGTGCCCGACAATATCGGCGGCGGTTCCTTCGGTGGTCTCTCGACGAGCACCAACGACATCGGCAACGGGACCTTGGTCGCCTTCGGCGTGGGCAATACCCTCCCTGTCGTCGGGACGACTTCGGCGCTCGAGCACGGCGGTGCCAACCGGAACCCCAACAACCTCCTCGAAAGTGCCGGGAGCGTCTGGTCCACCGCCGCCACTCAAGCGACCAACTCGCAATACACCCTTGACCTCGGAAGCATCACCGACGTGACCACCGTGCGCATGTGGCCGCGCGCGGACACCTGCTGTGCGAACCGCTGGCAGAACCTCGAGGTGAATCTCTACGCCGACGACGGCACCGGCAACCCCGGGGCTCTCATCGCGTCCAACACCGACACCGGGCTTGCCCCAGGAGGCAACGTGCCGCTCGAAATCACGTTCAATGCGGGTTCCGTGGTGATCGAGGCCCTTGCTTTCGCCCCCGCGTTCAACTACCCCGAGGAGGGCGACCCCGCAGTCTTGTCCAGCGCTTCACTCGGCACGCTTGTCGGGACGCTGTCGGCCCTCAACGAGTTCGGCGGGACAATCCCCAGCGCGACCTTCTCGCTCGTGGCAGGGGTAGGGGATACAAATAACGCCTCCTACGCAGTCGATGGGAACGAACTCCAGGTGACCGGCAGCCTCGGCGGCCTCGACGGCGTCGCGCACTCGGTGCGCGTCCGGGGCACCACCGACGAAGGGGACGTCGATATGCCATTTACGTTTACGGTCATTCTCGACTCGGACAGCGATGGTCTGCCCGACGAATGGGAGCTGATGTTCGGGACGCTTGCCCAATTCATGACCGGCGGCGACGCGGACGGCGATGGCGAGAACGACGAGGACGAATTCAGGGAAGGCACTGACCCCACCATCCCGGACGACGCCCTGTTCCGCGAGACCTTCAATTTCGATAACGGCGGCTTCACCGATGAGGGGACTGGCACGAGCCCGGTCGCATCGGTCTACAGCTTGGTTTCAGGCACCTGGTCGATGCCAGGCGATGGCACTGGGCCTTCGACCAGCACCCTGACCAGCCCCGAGATCACGGTGCCCGTCACCGGCGGGATCCGCGTCAGCTTCGACCACCGTTATAGCATCGAGCCTTCATGGGACGGGGCAGCCTTGCAGGTGTCGATCAATGGCGGCCCGTTCAGGACCGTGCCCACCTCCGCGTTCACGCAGAATGGCTACACTTTCTCTGGCCTCCAAGGCAACCACGTCCTCCAGGGGGGCGATGGCTTCAACGGGGACTCGCTGAACTTTGCCACCGGCGAGTTTATCACCAGTATCGCCGAGGTCGGAGGCGTCCGCGCGGGCGGCATGATCGCCATCCGCTTCCTGGGCGCGTGGGACGATAACACGATCGGGGCGGGCAACCCGAACTGGCAGATCGATTCCGTCACGGTCGATATCCTCCCGGACCAGGACATGGACGGCATGCCCGATAGCTACGAGGATGCGAACCCGCCGCTCGACAAGACAGTCAATGACGCTGCCGTCGACCCCGATTTGGATACCGTCGCCAGCCTCGATGAATTCCTGAATCGCACCGATCCGAACAACCCGGATACCGACGGTGATGGCCTCAACGACAACGTTGAGACCAACACTGGGATGTTCGTCGATGCGGGCAGCACCGGCACCGACCCGCTGAACGTCGATAGCGACGGGGATGGTCTCCGGGACGGCGTCGAGGACAACGGCGGCGTCTTTGTCAGCGCCCAGATGACCGGCACCGATCCGAACAACCCGGATAGCGACGGCGACGGGATTGCGGACGGCACCGAGGTCGATAACAACAGCGACCCCAACGACCCGAACAGCGTCCCGGCGATCGCCCTTCTTGCCTACTATGACTTCAACGGGACGTTGGTCGATCAGGCCGCAAACTCGCCGGATCTCGTCCTCGGCGGTGCTGCCGCGCTCACCACCGGAGGCCAGGGCGTCAGCGGTGGCGGCAGCGACGAATCGTTGGATCTCATGCTCCTCAATGACGGCTCGTTCGCTCAGACCCCGGCCGGAAACCACCTCGATCTGGCTTCTGTAAACAACTCGATATCGGTCTCCTTCTGGCAGTTCAACACGCAGGTCGGCAACACCAGCGCCTTTTGGCTCACCGCACCTCTCGCAGATGGTGTCATGCGTGGCTTCCAGGCTCACGTCCCATGGAACAATGGCACGGTATACTTCGACCAGTCGGGCTGCTGTGACCCCCCGGAGCGCCTGACGGTAGTTCCCGTGATCAATCTCAATGCCTGGCAGCACTTCGTCTTCCAGCGCAACGCGAACGGCGACCGCGAAATCTGGATCGATGGCGTCCTCGCAGCCTCTGCAGGGGGGGCGGATCCGCTCGACCCGTTCGACGGAGTTATCACCATCGGTGCGCAACCCCCGAGTGCCAACAGCTTCTCGGGTCGGATCGACGACTTCGCGATCTTCTCTGATTCCCTGACGCAGGCGCAGATCGAGCAACTCGCCGCTGGAGCCTCGCCCCTTGAGCTCTTCGGTCCGGTCGCTCCTTTCGTCATCCGATCCGTCAGTCACATCTCGAGCACGGGTGCTACCACCATCGAGTGGAATTCGAGGCCTAACAGGATCTACGCCGTCGATTCGTCCGCCGACATGCAAAGTTGGATCGAACTCAACGACAACATCGAAAGCCAGGGCGAGACGACTTCCTTCAGCGAGACTCTTGGTCCGGAAGTCACCAGGCAATTCTATCAAGTCCGCGAACTCCCGTAGGTTCGAAACCGAGTTGGGCGAATGTGACCCACGGGGCGAACTGCCCCGTGGGTCTTTTGCTATCTTGATGCCGGGTTCGGCTGCTTTTTCCACTGGCACCCGATCATGACGGGCCTGCCGACTTTCGGTTCGGTATCGAGGAGCGGCCGCACCTCGGCTGCGAAGCGGATGCAGCCGTGAGCCGCTGCCAGAAAGGGACTGGTCTCCCTCGGTAGGTCATGCCGCCTGGTGCCCTATCGGTCCTCGAATCAACCCCGGCGCATCAACAAAATCGCCTCTGAGTGTCGACGAGCGCCGCGGCTTTATCGAGGATAGAGTCCGTCCCTGGAGGGGTGAGGTGGGGACTGTCGACGGTCGGGACCGGTGTGTCGATTGTGCGCAACCTGTCGGACTTGGCTCAAGTTCTGCGGCAGTGGCGGCGCAGGCAAAACTCGCCTTTGTTGCGGCGGGTGGTCGACGGGAACCGCGGGTACCTCATTAGGGTTTACGAATGCATACCGGTCGTGCCAAGGGAAATGGCACGAATTGGTGCCATCCTGACCGGTGATCGGCCGCACAATCGTTTTCGACCTATCCCCCACTTGGCCAAGGTGGCCGACGAACGGACGGTCATCCGCTCCCTGCAGTCCTGGACCAGTCTCGAAGAACCGGGGCGAATATCAGTATCTTATCGAACCAATGCGGCCTCTTTCTTTCCCGGCTGCGGTTGCCAATGCGGCCACATTGCGGCGTGGCCCGCTTCCAGGTCGGTAATCCGGTGCTCGACGCCGCTGCCAAGCTCCCGGAAGAAGATCTGCCGCACCCCTTCGCGCTTCGATCCATAAAGCAGCCACCGGCCGTCGGGCGACGGCGTGGGGTGGTAATGGGAGGTGCCATCCAAGGAAAACGTGAGCTGCGCGCACCCGCCATCCAGTGTGACCTGAAAAAGCTCGATGCATTCGCCGGCCTTCGCCGTGTAGAAAACCGTCCGCCCGTCAGCGGACCACACCGGGGTGTCGCTGCTTCCGCCATGGAAATCCGGAACATCGAGAAACTCGGTGACGCCGCGGTATCCGGCGCGATCCGCGATCTTTCTCAGCCCGCCGCCATCAGCGCGCACCACATGAGGGTGGCAATCATAGTGCTCGCCGCTCACGAACAGCAGCCAGTTTCCGTCCGGCGACCAACTGGGACCGAAATTAAACGGGTGCCCGGTGTCGACTTGCATCTTGTCGGTGCCATCGGCATTGGCGAGGTAGATTTGGTAGTTTTCGTGATAACAAATGCGTTTGCCGTCAGGGGAGGCCTTGAACCCGTAGGTGAAACCGCCCGTGCCGCCGGAGACGTCCGTCTTCCCGCTGCCATCCCGTTCCATCACGTAGGGTTTTGAAGTGCCTTCGATCAACGATGTCATCAGAAGCTTCGTTCCGCCGGGCGCGAAAGACACCGCATTGTAATGGCTCACCCGATCGACCGCCGTGACGTTGGTCAGATGGCCGGACGCCAACTCCAGCAACCACGCATCGTAGCGCCACCCTCCAGGCACCATGCGGAAAGTCTGGTGCGCCTCCTCCCAATCGGCATTCTTTGGATCCTCCCAGCCGCAGCCGATGAGCGCGGACATCCCGTCCGGCGACCACCCCGCGAACTGCGTCCAGGTGTCGGCGGGCTCGGCCAGTTTCGGCGCCAACTCCCGTCTCCCTGTGCCGTCGAGGCGAACAACCATCGCCCGGCTCGTGCATGTGTTCGCGTGCCGCCCCCCGGGACGGTTCGTGCGGAGTTCCGTGTAGCCGATCAAGCAAGACGATTCCCCGCACCGCCCGTGACCGGTGAAGGAAACGGAGATCAGGAGGGCGAAGAGGCATGCGCGCATTGGGAAGGAAACAGCGGGATTCTTGATCTCGCAAGCAAGGCTCTGGCGGGATGACATGGGTTGTCGGGAGGGGGTGGAAGCCGCCAAGCTGACAACCGTTATGACTGCGGGAAATCCAAAAACCACCAAAAATCCTACGACATGTTCAAGCTCGGCATCGACGCTCACGAGAAAGATATGACATCGCGTCGTGTCCGGAGCTCGAATCGTCGCTGTTTCATGCCTCCTGCCGCATCGCGGTAGGAGGAGCGCAGCAGTCCGCCAAGCGGTTCGCGACATTGCGCCTCAGCCCCACCATCCGAACCGATGTCCGGCTCAGGTACTCATCCTTGATCGAGCGAACAAGCCTCTCCGCGTATGCGTAAAAATGGGGAGAGCGTGGCGGCAAGCGCACCGATACTGGAACCGCTGACGCAAGCGATGCCCCGACCGGCATCAGCTACGCCCCGACCGGCCCCTCACGCTTCGACCTGGTGGCCGTTTCGGGGAATGCCCTCACCGCAACCATTCCACCGGCGGAACCCGGCAGATTGAGCGGGGCGAACTACGTCCCGCCGCTTGGACAATTATGGACACCAAATCCACAAGATTGGCCGATTGAAAGACGCGCGAGATTTAGTTAGATTGTTACCCAAGAATTGCTTGTCATGAAAACAGAGATTTCCCATGCGTTCACTGCGCGGCTGACAACCCTGCTTGTCATGGCCTCCGCCACGGCGAATGCGGCCTTTGATGGGGACTATTCACTGACGCCACCTGCACCGGGTACCTACACGAACACGATTCAATTGGGCAACTGGATCGGATTTGGTGGAGCGGGCACAATCTTCGATTCGAGTAGCGCACCGGAACGACTGTCATTGAGGGTGCCCACGGGAGGATACGACCCTCTCATTGGCAACGGACTCGAGTTCAGGATTCTCGCCGGAGCCAGCGGCACCGTAAGTTTTGACGCGGCCACGATCAATGCGGGGAACGGTCGGAGTTTTTATCTTTGGCAGCCAACGGGTGGCGGTTCCAGTTTCTACGATCTCACCGGAGGGGCAGTGGGCGAATTCCTCCATTTCCAGTTCCCGGTTCAGGCGGGAGATTTGCTGGGCTTCGGCATGCTACCCAGTACCGATGGTCTTCCGCCCGATGCGCCCCCCTACTACGAATTGACCCTGCAGAACTTCTTGGGTCCGACGATTCCTGAACCCGGCACCCTACCGCTGCTGACTTTTGGCGCCATGGCGATTGCGGCCCGGTTTTGGCGCGGCGACAAATGATTGTCAGCGTCGTCCATCAAGCAGAGCGCATCGTAAACGGGGTGGTTCCGTAGTCCCGCATGGGTCGAGTCCCGATCATCGCACTTACCGGAATGGAAAGCTGGAATCTCCGGAAGCCGGCCAAGGCGGGGACACCCGCCGCGGAAACCCAAGGAGCGCGCGGGGATGGTGCCCCTTGCCTACGAGGGGTTGAAGAACGCCGCGATAGCCTCCCGGCTGGGGCGGAACCCGGAAAGGTCGCACGGAAGTGGAAGAGATACACCGAAAGGGGGACTGGCAGGCATCATCAGGGACAAGGCACGGAAGGGGCGGTTCAAGCAGGAATCGGCGGCGGACAGCCCTTTCGATGTTGCCGAAAAAGGGAGAAGACATGGATACCCTTGAATTCCGGCGAAGCGCGCCGAACCAGGAACATCAAGATAGACAAGGACAGGAAGCTCGATCCGATCATCCGCCGGCGGCAGTGGGCTTGCCGATCAGGGAGGACGTCACTGGTGCGCGGAGGGGCGTCGAGGATGGAAGACCCTTTTTAGGTTACCAAACCGTGGGCCCCATTCCATCTTCTCAGAACCGATCTCAGTGAGAGGGATCGGAAACTCATCCAGGGCACCCTTCCCGCGGACTGCCGGCGAGCGAGTGAGTCCAATCGCCTCGACGGCGATTTATGGGATTTCCCTATCTGGCCCCGGCATCGCAGTCGGTGACCGGGCTTCTTTTTCGAGGGGTCAAGACGGGCGCGCGGGAGTTCGAAGCTTCTCATTGCTTTGGTTGTGCCGGTTGAGTAGGGTTCAAAGGGAGTCGCCCTGAATTGTGGGTCTCGGTCGCTCCCCCTGCATCCCCAACCCCCCTCGAGAATGTCCGTTATTCGTTTTTCCGAATTTCTTCTGGCTTCGAGCCTCGTGTGGCTCGGGCTTTGTGGTGTTGTGGGGGCCACAGCTGGCGACATCGTCATCAACGAGATCCACTACGAACCCGAGGATGATCTCTCGTCAGAATTCATCGAGGTTTACAACAACGGCCCGGCACCGGTCGATCTCGGCGGTTGGCAGTTCGCGGACGCGGTCACCTATACCTTCCCGCAACTGGAACTGGCGGCGGGTGCCTATCTCGTGGTGGCGGCGGACCCGGCGGCGCTGCTGGCCGAATACGGGGTGGCGGCGCTCGGCCCCTGGACGGGCAAGCTTTCAAACAACGGCGAGCGCATCCTGCTCCGGGACGCTTTTGGCACTGAAATGGATCGCGTCGACTACGGCACATCCTTCCCGTGGCCGACGGCGGCCGGCGGCGGCGGGCAGTCGATGGAACTGATCAATCCGGCGCTCGACAATGACCTTGGCGGCTCGTGGCGCAGTGCGGTGCCGCCTGATCTGCTCCCTGAGGCTTACCTTTTGCCGGCGTCGGGCGCGGGCTGGCGTTGGCGGCCCGGAAGCAGCGAGGCGTCGTCGCCGATCGGTGCCTGGCGGCAGACCGGCTTTGTCGAAGACGACACCTGGAGCCCCGCGACGCTGCCGATCGGGTTCGGCGGGGTCACGAACATGACCTTCAAGACCAGCATCACGGGGATGCAGGGCGTTTATCCCTCGCTGTTCCTGCGCAACCAGTTCACCATCGCCGTCGGCGAAATCCCGCCCGCGCTCCAGCTGCGTTTCATGCTCGACGATGGCTTCATCCTCTGGATCAACGGGGTCGAGGTGCGGCGGGAGAACATGCCGGCGGGCGCGCCCACGATCGCCACCCAAGCGTCCGGCAATTATACCGAGGGCGTCTGGGTGGTGGAGACGTTCGAAGTCGACGGTTACCTCGTCGAGGGCGTCAACACCGTGAGCGCGCAGCTTTTCAACGCCAGCGTCGGCAGCAGTGATCTCGGTTTGGAACTCCAGCTGATCCGGCCCGCCAGCGGAATCGGGCAACCGGCCCTGCCGACGCCGGGCGCCGAGAATTCGGTCTTCGCCGCGAACGCGCCACCGCAGGTGCGGCAGGTCTCGCACGCTCCGCCGCAACCGACGACGGGCCAGGACGTCGTGGTCACTGCGAAGATCACCGACCCAGAGGGCGTTGCCAGGGTGAATCTCGAATACCAACTGGTCAATCCGGGCAGCTACATCCGCATGTCCGACCTGGCGTATGACACGGAGTGGACGGCGCTGGCGATGACCGATGACGGCACCGGCGGCGATGGGGTGGCGGGCGATTCGGTTTTCAGCGTCACCCTACCGGGCTCGCTGCAGACGCACCGGCGCCTCACCCGGTATCGCATCGTTGCCACGGATAGCGCGCTTTCCGCCATCACGGTGCCCTACGGCGACGACCCGTCGGGAAACTTCGCCTTTTTCACCTACGACAGCGCTCCCGCCTGGCAAGGGGCCTACATCCCCGGGCAGACCGCTCCCGTTGCTTTCGATTCGGCGCTGATGAACTCGTTGCCGATCTACCACCTGATCTCCAATGCGGGCGATATCACGGAATGTCAGTACAATCCCGCCTTCAACGACGATATCTACCGATGGGAAGGGACGCTGGTCTACGACGGGGAGGTCTACGACCACATTCACTACCGCATCCGCGGCGAGGAAACGGCGTATCATACCGGCAAGAACAAATGGAAACTGCGCTTCAACCGCGGGCGCTATTTCAAGGGGCGCGACGATTACGGCAGTGCCTACAAGGAAAATGTGCGCGCGCTGAGCTGGAGCGCCCTCGCGAGTCCGCTGAATCCGGCGAACCGCGGCGCGGCCGGTCTCGACGAGGCGCTTTCCTTCCGCCTCTGGGAGCGGGCGGGCGTCGTTTCGCGCAAGGCGAACTACTTTCATCTGCGCGTCATCGACGGCGCGTCCGAGCAGAATCCGGCGAACCAGTTCGACGGCGACAACTGGGGGCTCTATCTGGCCATCGACCAGGCGGATCGACGCTTTCTCGACGAGCGGGGGCTGCCGGACGGCAACACGTTCAACCTGCACTTCAACGCCAGCACGCTTATCAACGACGGCGACGGGCAACCGCACGACCTCAGCGACCTGGGCGCCTTCACCGGCACGGGTGAGGGTGGCTACAACCGCAGTCCCGTCCAGCCGGTTTCCTGGTGGGAAGCGAACGTCGATCTGGACCGCTACTTCTCGTATCGCGCGGTGGTCGAGGCGGTCAATCATTCCGACCTGCGCGACCGGGACAATGCGAACCTTTTCCGCGATCCGGTCACCGGGAAGTGGACGGTGATCCCGTGGGACGTCGATCTGCAGTTCGAGAAATTCGACCGCTGGGGGCCGAACGGGGTGCAGGGCACGAACGGGCTCGAGGGGTTCCGCAAATGCCTGACCCATCCGCAGCTCAATATCCGCTTTCAGAATCGCGCCCGGGAGTTGCGCGACCTGTTGCTCAATGCCGATCAGGGGTGGAAGCAGGTCGATGAACTGGTCGCGATCCTCGGCGACACCGGCGGTGCGACAGGGTGGGCGGAACTGGACGCGGCGCGATGGAACAAGGACCCGCGCTCGAAGAAGTTCGAGGGCACCGGTGGCAATACGGGCATGCTTTTCTTCATGAATCCGTACACCTCGACGCGCTTTCCCCAGCAGGGCCGGACGCTGGCCAGCGCGGATTTTCCCGGCATGGTGGGCTGGGTCAAGGACTTCATCGTGCCGTCCGGCTTCGGCGGCGGACGGCTCGCGGCGATGGCGGCCGATCCCCAGATTCCCGCCACCCCGACGATCCAATACACCGGAACGGCGGGCTTTCCGGCCGACGGGCTCAGCTTTGGTTGCAGCGCTTTCGCCGCAGGCACGGGTGGATCCCCCTTCGGGGCGATCGAGTGGCGGATCGGCGAGATTCATCACCCTGGCACCGCAGGATACGTGGCGGGAGAACCGTGGCGCTACGAGATCGACTCCTTCTGGACGAGCGGCGAAATCGGCACGTTTTCCAGCAGCTTCGACGTCCCGGCGGTCGCCGTAAGGGAGGGAGGGCAGTACCGCGCCCGCGTGCGGCACAAGGGAGCCGACGACCGATGGAGCCACTGGTCCGCGCCGGTAGAGTTCGTGGCGTCCGCGCCCGACATCAACGCCTATCTCGATGGACTGGTGATCAGCGAGATCCTGTACAAGCCGGACGGGGGCGCGGCGCTGGAGTTCGTCGAGATCAAGAACGTCGGTGCGGTGACGCTCGACCTGAGCGACGTGCGCTTCACCAAGGGCATCGATTTCGATTTCGCCGGATCCGTGATCACCAGCATCGCGCCGGGAGGCTATGTGCTGGTGGTGGAAGACCGCGCCGCTTTCGAGGCGCAGTACGGCGATGCTCTGCCGGTCGCGGGTGAGTTCGTCGGCGACAAGCTCAGCAACGCCGGAGAGCGGCTCAAGTTATCCTTCGGCGCTGGTACGGCGATCCGCGATTTCGTCTACGATGACGAGCTGCCCTGGCCGACCGCGCCCGACACCGGCGGCTACTCGCTGGTCTTGATCAATCCCGAGAGCCTGCCCGATCACAATGTTGCCAGCAACTGGCGCGGAAGCACCATGCCGGGCGGCAATCCGGGGGCATCGGACGCGGCGCCGCGTTTCGTTGGCGATGCCGGAGCGGACGATGACGGCGACGGGCTGGTCGCGCTTCTCGAGCACGCGCTCGGCGGAAACGACAGCGATTCTACCGCGGGAGCCTTCCCGGAGGTCGCGGTCGGGCCCATTGCGGTGGGCGGTGTCACGGACGACTATCTGGTCATCCGGGTGCGGCGGAATCTTGCGGCCGACGACGTGCTTTTGAGTGCCGAGATTTCCTTCGACCTAGCCAGCTGGGAGTCCGGCCCGCCGGAGGTGGTGCTGGTCGGCGAGACCGCCAACGGCGACGGTACGTCCACCCTCACCTACCGCTCCGCGCAACCGGTCGGCACTGTTTCGCAAGCCCACATCCGCGCCCGTGCCGAGCAGCGGCCGTAGTTGCTCCAAAAAATTGGCGCAGGCCTTAAATTCCATTATGATGAACGTAGCCATGTCCCCCCAGATCCATCGGATCCGCGCTTCGGCGACCGTTTTCTTAGCCCTTTCCGCGAGTGTGCTGCGGGCGGACGAATCGGCGTCGGTCGTGAAGTCGGTCGAGCGCCTCCCGGGCAATGTCCTGAAGCTCTCTTTGGATCTTCCCGAGAGCCGCTACGGGGTGGTGGAACGCGGTCAAACCTTGAACGGGCCGTGGGAGCCGGTCTTCGTCGCGCGCGGCGCCGCCGGGCCGGTGACCGCCTATGACAATTTCGCCTACGACCGCTCCAGTTTCGTGCGCGTGGCGACACACGACGTTGCCGCGCCTGCCGATACCGACGGCGACGGAACCAGCGACATCACCGAGCTGAACTCCCTGGGAACGCTCAATCCGCTGAATCCCGCGCCGCCCATCGCCTTTGTCAACGGTGCCACCGCGATCGTCGACCGTGCCGGTTACGAGGCGCTGTCGCACCGGGACAACTTCCCCGGGGCCCAGAACATCCGAGAGGTGAAGATCGTGATCTTCGGCGTCGATACGAATGCGCCGCAGCTCTACTTCGTCAACAGCGCCACGCACATCTATCACTACCTTTTCGCTGTCGCCCTCGGTCGCTATCCCAACAACTCGACCTTCTCCAACGACACCTATTTCAAGGACGTGGGCCGCAAGAACCTCGCCGGCAGCATCGTCGCCCACGACAACTACCTCGCGCCGGACGGGCGTCAGGGCATCTACACCATGGAATTCTGGCCGACCGATCCGGTCGC
Source organism: Verrucomicrobiales bacterium (assembly GCA_024641425.1). GTDB lineage: Bacteria > Verrucomicrobiota > Verrucomicrobiia > Verrucomicrobiales > DEV007 > JAHEDC01. The sequence goes on from JAHEDC010000036.1 coordinate 12,790, forward strand.
GTTCCGTTTTGTCGAAAAGGCGTATCGACTGGTCTCGGCGGGGATGCCCTTCGTTCGGGGCAACCTTGCCTATCATCCGGCCAGCGAGACGCAGCGCGCGCTCTTCAATTCCGAGGCCGCGTCCTACTCGCAAAGTGCGATCCGGGAGATCTTCGCCGAGGAACTGTTCGGCAACGTGACGTATGCCGCGCTGAATCCCGGCGAGTGCTACGGGCGGCTCCGGCTGATCACCGGAACGGAGACGCTTTCCGTGCGCGACATCGCGATCCTGCGCACGATCCCCAACGACCTCACCCATGTCGCCGGAATCCTGACCGAGACCCAGCAGACGCCGCTTTCCCACATCAATCTGAAGGCAAAGCAGAACGGCACGCCGAACGCGTTTCTCCTCGATGCGTCGTCCCACCCTGAGATCGCGCCGCTGCTCGGCCAGGATGTCTATCTCAAGATCACGCCGGACGGCTTCGAGATCCGGCCCGCCAGTCAGGCCGAGGTCGACGCCTATTTCGATGCGATCCGGCCGACGACTCCGCAGATTCCGATCCGCGACCTGACAAAGACGACCATCCGGCCGCTATCGGCGGTGCGGTTCGCCGATGCGGGTGCCTTTGGCTCGAAGTCCTCCAACCTTGGCGAACTGCGCTCTTTCCTGCCCGCCGTGACGCCCGACGGCTTTGCGGTACCGTTCTATTTTTACGACGAATTCATGAAGTTCAACGGCTACTACGCTGAGGCGGCGGCAATGATGGCGGATCCCGGTTTTCAGAACGACCCGGCAACCCGGGAGGCGGCGCTTACCGCTTTCCGCAATCGCATCGTCAAGTTCGGTATCCTGCCCTACTGGATGAGCACGGCTCTCGGCGACATCCAGGCGACGTTCCCGGCGAGCCTGTCGATCCGGTTCCGTTCGAGTACCAACAACGAGGATCTCGAGGGCTTCAATGGCGCCGGTCTCTACGATTCCTATTCCCATCATCCCGGCGAAGGGCATTTCGCGAAGTCGGCCAAGCAGGTCTGGGCCGGACTTTGGAGCTACCGCGCCTATGAGGAACGCGAATTCTGGCGCATCGATCATGCCTCCGCCGCGATGGGCATTTTGATCCACCCGAACTACTCGGCCGAGCAGGCGAACGGGGTCGGCGTGACAAAGAACCCGTATCTGCCTGGTCCGGGCTGGGTGGGGCACTACATGAACGTCCAGGTCGGGGAGAATCTGATCACCAATCCGGAACCGGGCTCGCTGCCCGATGAGTTCACCATCGCCAACCTTTCCGGCAGCGGTGGCCCGGAGATCCAGTATATCCGCCATTCGAACCTGATCCCCGCGGGTCAGACGGTTTTGACCCGGGCGCAGGCGGTGGAACTGAGCGGCTACATGAAGACCCTGCACGACCGATTCAGACCGCTGTATGGTGGCGACGCGAATTTCGCCATGGAGATCGAATTCAAGATCACCGCCGCCGGCACGATCGCCATCAAGCAGGCCCGGCCCTGGGTCGACTGAGACCGACGGCCGCCACGCGGAGATGGGCAGTCGGATGCGGCGGAGGGATTGCTCAGCGGACTGATCGGCCGGCGAAAGGGCGAACCCGCGGACCGTCCGATCATGGCCGGCAACGATACGAATCTTTGAGGTGAACCCTCCCCTTGATCTGCCGCTGGATTGCGGCCCGCTCTTATTGAGGCTCCGCTGCCATCGGATTGGAGCTTCACCATGACGCGGATGATTTGCTCGCGCAGGGGTTCCTCGGAGGCGCGCGCGGGAACGCCCCCGAAAAAATGTCAAAAGGCCTGGCGTGATTCCCTGCCCGTTCGCGCACGTATGAATAGGCCCGCCGTTGGGCCACCGGTCTGTCGCACACGTCCACGAGTTGCGGCACCCGATCAAACGGGTGTTCTCCCATCCCATTCATCCCTCGTCCAAATCCCGCCAACCTTTGCCATGACCATGAGAACCAACCGCTCCGCACTTTCCCGGCCCCTCTGGACCTGCCTTGTCCTCCTGTGCCTGCCTGCCGCACCCCTGTCCGCAGAGCAGTTCGGCCTCTTCACCTACGAGGCTGTCGGAAGTTCGGTGACCATCGCCGACTATCCCGAAGATGAGATAGGCGATGTGGAGATTCCAAACGAGATCGACGGCAAGCCGGTCACCCGCATCGGCGGCTCCGCGTTCTCCGGTTGCAGCGGCCTGACCGCCGTCTCCATCCCCGGGAGCGTCACCACCATCGGCGACGGCGCTTTCTCCGGCTGCAGCGGCCTGACCTCCGTCTCCATCCCCGAGGGCGTCACCGAGATCGGCTACTACGCGTTCTCCGGTTGCACCAGCCTGCATTCCGCCATCTTCCTCGGGGATGCCCCTGGCAAAATCGATGCGAACACCTTCGCCAATGCCGCCCCGGGCTTCACGATCTTCTACCTGAGTTGCGGCACCGGCTTCACCTCGCCGACGTGGAACGGCTACCCGGCGGTGCGCATCGACGAGCGGGCCTGCCCGGCGGCGGCCTGGTTGGCGGGACACGATCTCCCCTACGACACCGACCTCCACCAGGACCTCAATAACGACGGGGTGAGCCTGCTCATGGCCTATGCGCTCGACCTCGACCCGAACCTCAACCTGCGCGGCAGGCTCCCGGAACCGGTGAAAGGGGAGGACACAATGTGCATGTCATTCTACGCTGCGGCTGAGAGCATTGCCTATACTGTGCAGACGAGTGCCGACCTGAGGGCGTGGACGACGGAGGGGGTGGCGCTGTCCGATTTAAGAGACGACGGCACGCGGACAGCATCGGTCAGCCTCGATCGCGTGGAGCGGTTCATGCGGCTGGTGGTGGCGGACTGAGGGATGGGGAGTGATCGTAGAGCGCTCGATGACGATCGATTCCTCGAAGGTGATGGGGACGCCCGGGCCGGGGTGGAAAGGGGGTCATACCTCGGTGCGGCCGCTGTGGCGCGTGCCAGCGAGGCGATTCCTTTTCGTCGGTGGTGACTATTCTTCCTGTTCTATTCGGCGAGCGGCAGTCCGCTCGGCACGTTCACCGGGACGTCGAGTCGCAGATCGATGCTGGCGGGATCCGTCAGGGCGCGGAGAAAGGCCACGAGCTGCGTGATTTGTTCGTCGCCGAGAGCCTGCGGGGCCAAGGTGTTCGAGGCCGCGATGTCGGCGCGGCTCGCGGCGTCGGAGTGCACCTGGAAATCGATGGCATTGAGATCGGGGCGGGGAATGAGGATGGCCTCGGCGGTGTCATAGGCGTTGAGGGAAGCGACGGGATTCAGGTGGTGGCGGACGATGCCCTCGAGCGTGTTGAAGGCGCCGTCGTGGCCCCAGGGGCCGGTCAGCGCGACGTTGCGCAGGGTGGGCGTGCGGAATTTCCGGTGATCGGCGCTGTTGCCCGTGACGGCCTGCCGCCCGAAGTCATCGTGGCCGTTCAGTCCGACTCCCTTTCCCGGGCCGATCTGTGGCATGGCGATGGCATGGAAATCCTGATCGGTCTGGAACTTTCCGCTGTGGCAATCGGCACAGCCCGCCTTGCCGTAGAAGAGCTTCATTCCGCGTTCGGCTTCCTTTGACATTCCTTCCCGATCGCCCCGGAGATAGCGGTCGAACGGGCTGTTATCAGCGCGCCAGGCCACGGCCTCGAAGGCCGCGATCGCGTTGGCCGCGTGGACAAAGGTGATATCCTCGACTCCGGCGATCTCCCCGGGATAGGCGGCAACGAAGAGCGACAGGTAGGGCGACGTCGAGCCATCGTAGAAGGGCGAACTCGGATCCTTGCCCTGCAGTCGTCGCGCGAGCTGTTCCCACACGCCTCCGGGGCCAGCGAGGTTCGCGGAGGCCGCCGCGTCGGCGATCGGGTTTTCTCCGGCTTGCCCCGCCATCTCCGTCGCGGAGGTCACCGGGAACATCGCCTGCACGGCGAGGGGATTCTCCAGTCCCGGGGGCAGCTTCTCACCCGCCGGATTCCGGAATCCGGAGGGCTGGGAGGCGTCGGTCTCAACCCTCCCGTCGTGAAACATCCGTACGAACTCCCTGGCCCCTAGATTGAAGACCGGGGGCGCATTCCGGGGGACGCGCTCGTGGATGGCGTCCATGCCGGTTCCGGTGTCCCGCGTCACCCCGAGTCCGCGACCTCCTTCCCCGACGGGCAGGGACAGGCCGTCGCCGGTATCGGTCAGGGAATGATGGCAGGTGGCGCAGGAAATGTTGCGGTTCCCGCTCAATTCCTTGTCGAAAAAGAGGAAATTCCCCAGCGCGACCTTGGCGTCCCGCGGGTTTCCGTCGTCGTAGAAGTCGGAATCGCGTACCGGTGACTTCGGGATTTCCCCGCGGTCGGCGGCGTGCTTGTTTCCTCGTTTCTCATCGGCGTGAAGGCACATCGACGCGAAAAGGAAAATTCCAAGGCTCACGGTGGCAATTTGCATTTTAGCTGGAGTGTTCATGGTGGATAGGAGTGATGATGAAGAACTCATATTCGGAGGCATTAAGGCGCATTTTCAAGGAATACCATGCCTCATTTTTGGCTCGATGAACAGACCCGTGTTCAGCCAACGCGCATTGGAGGGAAAGGCGCTTGATTGACACCCGCGGTTCGCGGCGCTGCCGCATGCCCCGGCTAGCCCCGCATCAGCGCTTGCCGCGCTTGGGTTTGCCGCCATATTCCGCGCTGACCCTGAGGATCGTCTCCGCGGCCACCGAGGGGTCGTCCCGTTTCGCGAAGGCATCCGTGAAAGGATCGCCGGTTCGGCGGAGCAGGGCGAGCAACGCGTCGCGCATCGCGTCGATCTCGGCCTTGTGGGCGGGATCGGCGATGAGGTTCTTGCGCTCGCAGCGGTCGTCGGTGAGGTCGTAGAATTCCTCGGGTACGCGGTGAAGGTAGAAATCGGTCCGCGCGCCGATCTCCGGATCGCTTTTCCCGGCCTCCTGCATCGCCTTCCAGGTGAGCCCGGCCATGTTCTCGGTGGAGTATTTCTTCTTCCCGTCGCTCCAGGCGTTCCAGATGTAGGCGCGATCCCTGGTGCGGATACTGCGCATCGGCAGCCAGTTGTTTCCGAACGCGGCGTTGTAGAAGGTGAAGACCTTGTCCCAGCCGGGGAGTTTTTCGCCCCGCAGCACCGGCAGGAACGAGCGTCCGTCGATGCCGGGGATGGCGGGCAGGCGGGCCGCCTCAAGCATGGTCGGCGCAAAGTCGATGGTGGAGACGAGGTGATCCGTGTCGACCGTCCCCGCCTTGACGGTGCCCGGCCAGCGAACGATCAGGGAGCCGCGCGAACTGTTCTCGTAGTTGTTGGACTTGGCGAAGGGGAACGACATGCCGTGGTCGCCGCCGTAGAACACGACAAGCGTGTCTTCCGCGAAGCCCTCTTCCTTCAGCACCGCGAGGACGGCGCCCAAGGCGTCGTCGAGGCGCCGCACGTTGGTGTAGTAGCCCGCCAATTCGCGCCGCACCTCCGGCAGGTTTTCGAGGAAACCGGGGACATCGGTGATTTCCTCCGGCCTGATCCAGCGGCTCGGGGCTTCGCCCTGCGCGAGGTCGTCGGGGCCGCGCATCCCGATGAACGGGCGGTGCGGGTCGTAGCAGTTGACGTTGTGGAAGAACGGCTTGCCCTGTTCGCGGGCCATCCGGAGGAACTTCCGCGTCGCCTCGGCGAGCTTTTGCGGATGGCGGCTGATCGAGTCATCCACCACATCCACGCAGAACTGTTCGGTGGGCTTGTGGTGGGGGCCCTTGCCGAACATGGAGATGAGGTAGCCGGCGTCGTGCAACTGCTGGTTGAGGGTGCGCACCTCCGGCTTGATCGGGAAGAAGCCCATCGATCCGTTGCGGTGCGGATAAAGCCCGGTTTGCATGATCTGCCGCACCGGTTGGCAGACGGCCACCGTGGAGTAGGCGTATTCGAACCTCAGGCCTTCTCCGGCGAGCTTGTCCACGTTCGGCGTGAGATCGCGGATCGGCCCGCCGCAGACGGCGGTCGAGTCGTAATTCATGTCGTCCGAGGTGAAGAAGAGGATGTTCAGCTTCGGTGCGGCCTGGAGCCAGGCCATGGAAAGAAGGACTGCGGCGAGGGCGAGGGCGGGTAGTTTCATCGGTGCGGAGGTGGGCATTTCAGTGAGATGGGATGGGGTGTCGGGCGGGGGTGGAAGCCGCCCCAAACTTGATTGGCTCCTTCGCTCAACGCAGATCGAGGAGTTTACGGTCTTCATCCCAGAGCCGCCGGATTTCGCCGGAGTCGGGTGGTGTGCCCACGAGGCGCCAGGCTTTGGTATCGATGCCTTCAAGCTGTCGCGCGAAGTCGCGGAACCGGCGGGGGAACGCTTTCCCGATCAAGGCCCGGGTGTGGATCATATTCGTATCGCTGAGCCGACCTCCGAATTCCGTTTCGGCCCGGATCGCCCCCAGAATGGTTTCCCGGTCTCCGGTCGCTTCCGCCCATTCGAGGCGTTGACGCAACAGGAGATAGTGGAGGTAACACCGGAGGTCATCGACGCGGGCGCGGTGCTTCGTTCCCTCCGCCGTTGCCTTCGCCGCCGAGTCGAGATCGCGGAAGGCGTCGCTGAGGGCGCTGAGGTTGATCTTCCCATCGAACGCTTTCGCCTGCGCCGGTAGTCGTTCCCTGTCGGAAACCGCCGCGCTTGAGCCATACCAGCGGACGAAGTAGCGCTCCATGGCTTTCGATGCCGGACCGAACGCCCCGGTGTAGAAATCCTCAAGAAGCGGGGCGGGGGCAGCGTCGACGTCCCACATGAGCCGTGCCGCCAGGTAGTACCCGAGCCCTCGCGCCGCCCAGTTATCCGAGGCTTCGGCATTGACCGCGCCGACACCGTTGTCGCGGAAGAACCTCAAATCGTCCCGCAGCGTCTCCGGTGCCATTTTTCCGGGCTCCGGCCAGTCCCAATCCCACTGGAATACGCTGTAGTATTCGCGGATCCCGAGCTTTTTCGCTTTCGCGCCGAACTGGGAAAGCTGCTCCTTCAAATCCAAAAGCGTGCGGCGGTAGGCGGTCGTGGTTTGGACGTAGATGTTGGGGTGGAGGTCGAACGAAGGGGGATGCGAATAGGCGCTGTAGGCGTAGCAGGCCAACGTGACCCCGGGGTGATCCTTGCCGATTTCAGCCGCCACCCTGTTGACCGCGCCGAAGAAGGTTTCGGAGGTGATATTGACCGTCACCCCATCCGGGCGCTCCGCGAAAAGCGTGCCGTGTTCCCTGGTGGGCTCGGCCCCGTGAAACACGCTCCGGCATTTTTCGCACTCGCAGAACCCCAATCCGTCCGGTGCGCTCAGGCTGATGCACTTCCGGCCGGATGCGGCCGCCGCGCGCGCGTAGTCGATCATCGTGGCGATCACCTCCGGGTGGCTGTAGCACGGCTTTTCCGGGCTCCGTCTGCCGTCGACCAAAGCGAACCAGTCGGGGTGTTCATCGAAGTCCTTCGCGGGGTTCAGTCCCGCCCAGGTGTGGCCGATTTGCAATTCCTCCGGTCCGCCCATCCGGTTGTGCTGGTTCCAGTTTTCCCAATCGGCCTTGTTCTTCGCATAGGCGCCGAAGCCATACCAGATGCGGCGTCCGAGGGCGAAATCGGGTTTGTCGCGGATATCCCAGACGCCCTTGATCGTGGTGCGTCGGGGGATTTCCTCCCAGGTTTCACCGGGAAAATACCAGCGGCATCCGAGTTCGCCGAGAAGCGTGAATACCGCGTGCGAAACGCCCTGCTCGCCACCCCCGATAAGGTAGAGGCTTCCGCCGTCTGAGCGGATGACGAATTCTTCGGCGCCCAATTGCTCCCCGAGCCCTATTCTGGAACGTGGAAAGTCCGCGAATGTCCCCACGAAGAGCGCTGCGCCTTCGGATTTCGGAAGACGGGCGAACTCCGCGCCGCTCATCCGCGACAAATAGTTTGCCAGATCCTCCGCAGGGCCCGAGCCCTCGCTGGCGACGATGGGAAGCGCGGCGACGCCGTCTTGGGCGAGAACGATCTCCTCCGCTTCCGCGTGTACGCCAAAGGCGGGAAGGACAATGACCACCGAGAAGGCGGCGGACCATGAGCGTGTCTTTTTCACTCCCCATGTCTACCACAGGCGGCAGTGGAAAGTCGTCCCCAATTTCCCCTTCGTTTTTTCCTTTCTCCCGAAAACACCCGGAGTCGATAGCGTTCGGTTTGGAAAGCTCTGCCTCTCCACGTTGGCGGCCGTGAAGCACGGAGGAGGCCCGGCGGTTCCGGCCCGACGGGGCCCGTCGGTCGCACGGCCGGACGCGGCGCTCAAGAAGAACTTCCCGTCCTGACCGAGGCGTGCCCTGATGCGAGCCGTGTTCAGTCCCGGGACATTTCGGCTCATGGCGTAAGTCAGGACGACGCCTTCGGAGGAACGTCCGCCCAAACGCCCGACTGCCCCTGAATCGCCTTTAAGCCCCACCGCTCCCTCGGCGCGAGGGGGAGGGCTGGAGGGGGTGTCGCGGTGACGATGCCACGACGTGCTTTGCCGAGGCCAGCGAACATGTTCCGTTGGACGCCCAGACGGAAGCGTGAAATGCTAGCTCACTGACATGCAGAACAACTGCCGAGAGATCCGTATCTACTCCCCGAAGTGCTCGTGGGAACCCGCCGCCGCGCTGCGATTGGTATCGAGGCCGGCAAGAAGGCGCTCTGCCACGGCACCGGCTACCCCTTGCCTTCTCACAAGGAGAACCTGCTGAACCCATGGGTCATCGTCGAGTAGAGCGCGTTGGGAAATCAGGTCACGGGTGCTGCCGCGGTCTCGCGGTCTGCACCTTCGCAGTATCCATAATGTTGGGGCGAGCCGATGCGAATCCAGGCTACCGTTCGGGCAACATCCTTGTCGCGCACCACTCCGAAGCGCTGGAGGCGCCTGCGATTCTGGAATTCACGCCTGCGGGAACGCTGGTGCGCGAAGTAGTGATCCCGCCGCCGCCCGGCGTGCAAACCTTCGAGGCAAGAGACCTCGTCGTCGACCCGCAGGGCCGCATTCACGTCCAGATCGGCTTCTCGGGTTTCAATGGCAATCGCACGCTCGCCACTCTCACGTCGGCCGGCGCCTGGCAGTTCCGTCCGGTTCCCAACTGGTCTCTGCAGGGAGTGACCTACTTTGGTGCGATGGGCGTTAGCAAGGATTACATCTACGCTCCCGATCAGATGTTCGGCGATGACGAAACGCAGGGAATCGTCCGTTTTCCGCTCGAGGATCTCGACGCGCCCGAGCACTTTCCGACCCAGGCGTTCCACGCCGTCAAGGTAGGGCTCAATGGCCTTGTCTACGGCATCGACCGCAACGGCAGGGCGGAGTGGTTCCACCCGGAGACGATGGAATCACTGGGGCGGCTCGACATCGGCGCAGGCGCGATTTTCCGGGGCGACTCGGTGGTCAGCTTCGCCGTGGATGCCAACGGGCATTTCTACACCGTCGACCTCGGCAACGATGTGAACCACTTCGACGGGGACGGCACTTTCATCGAGGAGATCGATCTCGGCTTCGGGCTGAGCGACATCGATATTTCCGAGGACGGGGACCTGATCGTCGGCGTGGTGAACCGCAAGGTGGTCATGACGAACAGAGACTTCGCCACGCCGTGCGAGTTCCCGATCTTCCAGCGCAGCCCGGCTGCCGGGCGCAGCTTCGTCGCGTTCGCGGAGCCCGTCCGCGTGCCGAGCCTGATCACTTCGGCACCTGCCATTACACGACTTGCGTTCGACGGTGATGACTTTGAAATTGCGTTCCCGAGCCAGACGAATACCCGCTATTCGCTCCAGGCGAGCGGCGCCCTGAGCGATTGGATGACGATCCGGACAGGGCTGGAGGGCACCGGCGAAGTCCTGCGGTTCCTTGTTCCCGTTGGCGCTGGAGAGACCGGGCGCTACTACCGTGTCATCTGCGAGTTCGTCTCACCGCATTAGAGCAGGGAGGCAGGCAGATTCCGGAATCCGCTCTGCCGTGGCGATCAGGAAACGCCCTGCGAGGGAATCGCCTTCCTGCCCCAGCGCTCCCTCGGCGCCTGAGGGGAGGGTTGGAGGTGTTGCAATGAACCCCGGAGTTGCGTTGGGTAGCGCTGCCGCGTTCTTTTCTGTCAGATTTGCACCGGAAGGAAGGAGTGCCCGGCCACGCTCCAAGGGGAAGAAAGGCATCCTTGAGAAATCGCCGGCACCACCCCCAACCGCCAACCCGCGAATCAATCGGGCCGAAACCACGCGCGGTATGAATCCCACCCGGAATTGACCAGGCTCACAGCGGGAATTCGCTTTCCGGGCGACGTCCTTGAGGGTGCCGTTGAGAGGGGAGAAAGGGGGGCGCCTCTCGCCGGTCATTTTCACTCGAGGTTATCATCTTGCGCTTCGGGCGACCGTTCGAAACTCAGGCGCCAGAACTGACGACCTGGTGGGGTGGATGGGTCGACTATTTGAAATTGCGGGGAATTGGTCGAGGCGGTGAAGCGTAGGCCCGGCACCTCGGCGAAAGGAAGCACGATGCCCAATCCTGGCTCGGCCTCGAGGATATAGGTCGTCCCGGAAATGATCTGGGAGAGTTCAAAGGTGGCGTCGCTGCCGCTCACGTCGACGAGGATGGCGCTGAAACGGCTGGTGCCATCGTTGGGGTTGTAGCCGGTCGCCCACTCGACGAAGTTGTTGTCGGTGTCGTGGTCGGGATCGGCGTCGGGGGCGGCCCGGGCGGCCTCGTCCGGATCGAGCGTGCCGTCGGCATCGTCGTCGAAATTGTCGAACTGCCAGGCATCCCGGATGCCGTCGCCCGCCACCAGGCCGACGTCGTCGTTGGCGATGTTTTCGACCGTGAACTCCGCGGTGGTGGAGAAGGTTCGATAATCCGCCTGGACCGAGGCGGACGCATCGGCAAAAACGTTCACCGTCTGGGCGATCCCGCTGGCGTCCACTGCAGAGAGCGGTCCGCCCGCGACCGACCAGGCCACTTCGGTGGGGTCGAGCGGCAGGGTCGTGTCGTCATCCATCACGGCGGCGGCACCCAGCGCGTTGCTTGCGCCCTCCGGCACCGAGGGGTTCGCGGCCGTCGCCGCCAGCGCGGCCACGTCATAGAGCTGTCCGATGAACCCGGGCCGGTGCGTGTAGTTGGCCGAGGTTGTCACAACCCCGCTGGAGGGATCGGTGGCTTGATTGATAGAATAGTTCAGGCTCGCTGCTTGTGGCACCCCGCTTGCGCTGGTTTCTGGGCTGAGCGTGTAGTTGGCCGACACCCGTGGTCCGGCGGGCGCGAGCGTGGGGAGGAGAAGCAGGACTGGCAGGCAACGGTTCATGGCTGGAGTGCCTCCAGGGTGTAGGTGAGGCGGATCCCATAGATGCGGAGATTGCTGTCGCCGGGATTGTCGGTGGAGACATCGATGTAGACCCAGTACTGGAACGCCTCGTTGTCGATGGTCGCACGGGTCGGAACCGGGGCAGCATCTTCAAGGGTGCGCATCGTCGCGGACGGCGAGCTTGGGGGAGAGGCATCCTGGAGGACGGCCATGTTTTCATTGCCGGTGGACTCGAACGCGCGGCGGCGAAGCCGACCGTCGAGGTTCGTGAAACTGCCTGCCGCGCTGTTGTCCTGGTAGAGCAGTTTGATGCCGGTCACGGTCGCCCCCTGCGGCAGTCGCACATCGCCGAACAGGCTGAGGGTGCTGGTTCCGGCCCCCAGGGTGATGAAGCCGGCGGTGGAGCGCGCGTAGGTTTCCCCCTCGTCGCGCACCTCGAGGCCGCTGCCGGGCAGGTTGTAG
>JAHEDC010000037.1 GCA_024641425.1 Verrucomicrobiales bacterium
GTTTCCATCGGAGCCGATTTCCTCGGCCTCGACCGGATTGGCGAGGACGTACCCGCCGCCTTCGCCAGTCGCCGCTCGGTGGACGATCCGGAGAAGAACGCGGTCATGAACCGCCTTTATGTGCTCGAGCACGCCTATACGGTGACAGGAGGAATGGCCGATCACCGCCTGCCGGTGAATGCCAGCCAGCTCGGCAAGGCCGCCGTCCTTCTCGCGAAAGCGGTCGGCGAGGCCACGGGCGACGCCGCACTCACCGCGCTCGCGGGTTCCTTCACGGGTGCGACCGACACGACGGGCATCGATCCGGCATGGATCGCCGCCGCCGCCAAGGATCTCGCCTCGAAGAAGGGCCGCAGCCTCGTGCTCGCCGGCTCGCGCCTCGAAGCCGGAGTCCATGCCCTCGTCGCGGGGATGAACGCCGCGCTCCAGGCCTACGGGGCGACCGTAAGCGCGCTTCCGGGCGAGCCCGACCAGGCGCTCGGTCTCGGGGAGCTTGTTGGCGCCATCCACGGGAAGGAAGTCGCTACTCTTGTCATCACGACCGAGGCCGATCCGGTATACGACGCGCCAGCCGATCTGAAGTTCGGCGAGGCCCTGGCCGCGGTCGAATCGGTCATCCACGTCGGCGTCCGCAGCAAGTGCGCGACCGCCCGCGCCGCGACCTGGCATGTGCCAGGCGCGCATTACCTCGAGAGCTGGGGCGACGTGCGCGCCAGCGACGGCACCTACTCGGTCGTCCAGCCGCTGATTCTGCCGCTTTACGGCGGCATCTCCGAAATCGCCTTCTACCTCGATCTTCTGACCGCCGCTCCGGCGGACGGGGAATCGAAAGAGGAGGCCGCCGCTCCGGTGCCGGGTGCTCCCGAGCCCGATGATGCGGCGATGGTCGCGGTCAAGACGACGTTCGCCGAAGTGGCGAAGGCGGCCGGCCTTTCCGACGTGGACAAAGCCTGGGATTCCGCGCTTCGCGATGGTTTTGTCCCGGGAACCGCGGCGAAGGCCGGTGGTCAGCCAGACGTGGCGGCCGGCAAGGCGCTTGTGGCCGCCATGGCCGACACACCGGCACCGGGCAAGGATGCGCTGGAAGTCGTCTTCACGGCCGACAGCAAAGTCTACGACGGGCGCTACATCAACAACGGCTGGCAGCAGGAAGCGCCCGACTCGATCACGAAGATTGTTTGGGACAATGCGGCCCTCGTCGGCATCAAGACGCTCAAGGCCCTTGGCCTTCCCGAAAAGGACCTCGCCGTCCACGACGAGACCCGCCTTTTGAAGCTCACCGTCAACGGAGTCGACCGTTATTTCCCGATCCTCCCCGCTCCGGGCCACAGCCAGAACTCGATCTCGATCTCCATGGGTTACGGCCAGGAGGATTGCGGCAAGGTGGGCGGCGGCAACGACGGCAGTGGCACCGGCTTCAACGTCTTCCCGCTGCGCACGGGTGCGACCGATTTCGTGGCCACCGGCGCGGTAGCGGAGATCGTCGACGAAGCGGTCGAGATTCGGCCGGGGCAGAAGATGAAGGTTTACCCGCTTGCCCTCACGCAGGAGCACAACAGCATGGAGGGTCGAGCCCTCATGCGCGACGGCACTTTCGACGAGTTCAAGGACGAGCACGCGAAGGCGGGTGCCGGCCATCACGGAAAGAGTGCCTTCCAGGCCCGTGGCATGGACTCGCACATCCCGGAGAACGTTCCGGTCTATCGCGGTCAGACCTTCGATTTCGAGGACACCCACCAGTGGGGGATGACCATCGATCTGAACTCCTGCCTCGGCTGTAGTTCCTGCCTCGTCGCCTGCCAGTCCGAGAACAACATCCCGATCGTCGGCAAGGAGCAGGTCATCATCGGCCGTGAGATGCACTGGATCCGGATGGATCGCTATTTCGCGCCGAATACGAAACAGGTTGCCCGTGAAGACCATACCCACGAGTGGGTCAACGACGATGCCGACCTCGACAATCCGCAGATGCTTCCCCAACCGGTAGCCTGCCACCAGTGCGAGGCCGCGCCCTGCGAGACCGTCTGTCCGGTCAACGCGACCGTTCACAACGAGGAGGGTCTCAACGCGATGGCCTACAACCGCTGTATCGGAACGCGGTATTGCGCGAACAACTGCCCCTACAAGGCGCGTCGTTTCAATTTCTTCGACTACAACAAACGCCCGCTCGACCAGCTTTACCTCGGCCCGCTCTCCGACAAGGATCAGACGGGCGTGCGCGAGAGCCTCAAGCTCCAGAAGAACCCGAACGTCACCGTCCGCATGCGGGGAGTCATGGAGAAATGTACTTACTGCGTGCAGCGTCTCCAGGAAGCGAAGATCCGCCGCAAGCAGATCGCCCGCGACGAACCTTCGAAGCTGGCGGTTCCTGATGGCGCGGTCAAGACTGCCTGTCAGGTCGCCTGTCCGACCGAGGCCATTGTCTTCGGCGATCTCCGCGACAAGGCCAGCGCGGTCTCGAAGTCGAAACAGTCGATCCGAAACTACGATCTCCTCGCCTATCTTGGCGTCCGTCCCCGCACGAGCTATCTCGCGCGGATCAAGAACCCGAACCCCGACCTCGAAGGAGACAATCCGCAGGTGGGCCGGGTCAGCGAACGCCTCCACTAGCAAACGCCTTTCCCCGACCGCGCCCGACGATCCCCTGAATTTCCATGGCTAACGAAACCGCTACCGCCGAACACGCGACCAACGCTCCCACGATCAACGTGCTGAAGCGGGAACCGCTCGTTCTCAACAACCGGTCGATGAGCTGGGTCACGAACCGTATCTGCGGCATCGTGGAGAACCGGCAGCCGCTGCTCTGGTGGGTGCTCTTCGTGCCGTGCGTCGTCCTGATGGCCGTGCTGGGCTTCTGCCTCGCCTATCTCGTCGCCACGGGAGTCGGGGTGTGGGGGAACAACCACCCTGTGGGTTGGGGCTGGGCCATCACGAACTTCGTTTTCTGGATCGGTATCGGCCACGCCGGAACCCTGATTTCCGCCATTCTTTTCCTCACGCGACAGAAGTGGCGGACTTCTGTCAACCGCGCCGCCGAGGCCATGACCCTCTTCGCCGTCATGTGCGCCGGCATTTTCCCCGGCTTGCACGTGGGGCGTTTCTGGATGGTCTGGTTCCTCGCTCCCGTTCCGAACGCGAACGGCATCTGGCAGAACTTCAAGAGCCCCCTCCTCTGGGACGTCTTCGCCGTCTCGACCTACTTCACCGTCTCCGTCATCTTCTGGTACATGGGCCTCATCCCCGACCTCGCGACCCTGCGTGACCGCTGCAAGAAGGGTGTCAAAAAAGCGCTCTACGGCATGTTCGCCCTCGGTTGGCGCGGCGGCAACCGCCAGTGGCGCCATTACGAGATGGCCTATCTCCTCCTCGCCGCCCTCTCGACCCCGCTCGTTCTTTCCGTGCACTCGGTCGTTTCCTTCGACTTCGCCACCTCCATCGTTCCCGGGTGGCACACGACCATCTTCCCTCCCTATTTCGTCGCGGGTGCCATCTTCGGTGGTTTCGCCATGGTCCTTACCCTCATGATCCCGGCGCGGAAGATCTACGGGCTCCAGGATCTCATCACCGCCAAGCACATCGACAACATGGCGAAGATCATCGTCATGACCGGTTCCATTGTCGGCTACGCCTATCTCATGGAGCTGTGGACGGCGTGGTTCAGCGGCAACCTTTATGAAATGGCCGCCTTCAAGAACCGGATGACCGGCTACTACTGGCCCTACTACGCGATGATGTTCTCCTGCAACGTCATCATCCCGCAGCTCTTCTGGTTCGAGAAGTGCCGGAAGAACCTCTTCATCGTCATGGCCGTCTGCATGTGCGTGAACATGGGAATGTGGTACGAGCGCTTCGTCATCATTGTGACCTCCATCGCCCAGGACTTCCTGCCCGGCGCCTGGGATTTCTATCATCCGTCCCTTACGGAGAAATGGACGTTCATCGGGACGTTCGGACTCTTCCTCGGGCTCTTCCTCCTTTTCCTCCGCTTTCTGCCCGTCATCGCCATCAGCGAGATCAAGGGCGTTCTCCCGAGTTCGGATCCCCATTATCCGGGCGACGATGCCTTCACGCACGACGCCGTGGGCAACGAGCTGAAGCACGAATCCTCCGCCGGGGGCGAGAAATCCGCCCACTAGCACCGCCCATCCTTTCCTTTCGAGAATCCAGTGAGCACCACCCTTAAGAGAGTCTACGGATACGTCGCCGAGTTCGACAGCGCTTCGGACATCTACCACGCCGCCGAAAAGGTGCGGGACGAGAAGTTCCAGCGTTGGGACGTTCACTCCCCGTTTCCGATCCACGGTATGGACGGTGCCATGGGCCTCGGCAAATCGATCCTTTCCTGGTTTGTCTTCTTCGGCGGCGCGACCGGCACCCTGACCGCCTTCCTGCTCCAGTACGTCACCCAGGTGATGATCTATCCGACCTACGTGCAGGACAAGCCGGCGAACATCACGACCCTCCCGGCCTTTTTTCCGGTCATGTTCGAGCTGACCATCCTCTTCGCCTCCTTCACCTGCCTCTTTGGAACGCTCATCCTGAACCGTCTGCCCCGTCTCAATCACCCGCTTTTCGCCAGCAAGCAATTCCACCGTTTCTCCGACGACGCCTTTTTCCTCGTCATCGAAGCCCGCGACCCCAAGTTCTCCCAGGAGGGAACGAAGAAATTCCTCACGGAGATCGGGGGCAAGAACATCGAACTCGTGGAAGACGAAGTCTAATCGCCCCCTGCCAGACCGATTCCCCACCGCCCAGCAATGCGTTACTTTTTCCTCGCCTTTATCCTCTCCGTCACCGTTGTCGTTTCGGTCTTCGGTTTTCGCGGGCATCGGTTCACCGATCCTCCGGCCGAGATCTTCAACGATATGGACCAGCAGGCCAAGGTGAAATACCAGGCCGAAAGCGCCTTCTTCGCCGATGGACTCGGAGCCCGCCAGCCCGTCGCGGGCACATTGCCTGTCGGCTATGAGATTCCTGAGAAGCCTCTCGCCGGCGAGGGCAGTCGCGGAGCCATCGAATTCAGTCTTCCGGGCGACTACTACCACACCGGGCGCTACGGTGAATACTATGGTGACGGCATGCCGGAGGGGCTCACCGTCGATGCGGCCCTTCTCAAGCGGGGCCAGGAGCGATTCGCCATCTACTGCGCGATCTGCCACGGCCAGAGCGGAAACGGGCAGGGGACGTTGAAGCAATTCATGCCGGTGCTGATCGCGAATCTCCACGATCCCCAGTTCAGCGACAAGGCGAATGCCCAATACCGGCCCGATGGCGAATTCTTCGAAGTCATCTCGAAGGGGCGTGGCCAGATGGGGCCCTACGGTGCGAATATCAACGTCCACGACCGCTGGGCCATCATCGCCTATGTCCGCGCGCTCCAGGAGAGCTCTCGCAAGGCCGCCCCTCCCGCCCCTCCCGCCGCAGAAACGCCCGCCGCCCCCGGAACGTCGCCGGACGGCGCTGCCGCACCCGCGAATTGAGATTTTCCACCCTTTCCCGACCGTTCAGACCCTGACGCACCCATGAGCCACCACGAATCCGTAATCGACCACCTGCCAGTTGGCGGCGAACGTGTCGATGTGACGAAACTGCAGAAGATCCTCGGAATTCTCCCGCTTGTGGGTGGAGCCGGGTTGGTCGGCTGCCTCGTGTGTTTCCTCATCCCGAGCCTGCGCGGCCCGATGGCCTACGGCTGGCTCTTCGCCTTCTTCTACTTCATGACCCTCGCCATGGGGGGGCTTTTCTGGACCCTCCTGCATAACGCGACCAACTCCGGATGGGGGGTCGCCGTTCGCCGGGTCATGGAGCACCTCGCCTGCATGATTCCGTGGGTGTTGCTCTTCGCCCTTCCCATCATCCTGGTTCCTTCCATTCGGAACGCGCTCTACGAGTGGAGCGCGATCCTCACCCAGACAGGCGGGGATCCCGAAGTCCTGCATCACGACCACGCGCTGATGTACAAGAAGCTGGGGTACCTGAACATGCCTTTCTACTATATCCGGATGGTGGTTTACCTCATCGCGCTTGGCGGCGCCGCGCTTTGGCTGCGGAAGCTGTCCCTCGCCCAGGACGTTTCCGGCGACGTGAAATTGACCTTCCGCGCCCGCCGCGTGAGTTGCGGCCTCATGCCCGCCTTCGCCGTTGGCATGACCTTCCTCGCCATCGACTTCGTCATGTGCCTCGACTACACCTGGTTCTCGACCATGTGGGGCGTCTACATCTTCGCCGGATGCGCCTTGAGTGGCATGGCCGTCGTTATTCTCACGGTGTCGGGGTTGCGGAATCTCGGTTATCTCAACCAGGTCGTGAACAAGGAACACTACCACCTTATGGGCAAGCTCATGAAGGCCTTCGTCATCTTCTGGGCCTACATCTCGTTCTCCCAGTTCTTCCTCTACTGGTATGCCAATGTCACCGAGGAGACGAAATTCACCCTCCTCCGCAACACAGACGGCTGGTATGCGCTCAGCATCTTCATGGTCGTCGGCCACTTCGTCGTGCCTTTCCTCTTCCTTCTCCGCCAGCGTGCGAAGAAGGACATGCGGCAGATCTGCGCCGGCGCCTGCTGGCTCCTTTTCGTCCACATGCTTGACGTCTACTGGATGATCATCCCCGAGCGGGGCCCCTCCCTGAGCAGCGGCCCGTCGAAGACAATGGCCACCGTCGATCCCGTCCTCACGGTCTCGGGTGCCTGGTTGCTCGACATTCTTGCCTTTGTTACCGTGGCTTCCTGCCTCGTCTATGTTTACCTCCGCTCGATTGGGAAATACAGTATCTATCCCTGCCGCGACCCACGCCTCTCCGAATCGATCCGCGTGCTCAACTGACCCTTTCAAGAACCCCTTAATATCAAAGACCCAAGCAAACCATGAATCTTGAAAACAGAAATCCCGACGCGCCCCTGAAAGCTTTTTTCAGCTTCTGGTGGGGCCTCGCCGCCTTTATTGGCTTCGGTGTCCTCGGACTCCTCGCCTTCACCGCCGCGGGTGGTGCCAGCGACAAGGCCTATGAACGGGCTGCCGCCGAACGCCAGAAGAAAATCGATGTCGCCCGCGAGGGACAAGCTGCGGAATTCGCGAAGATCGCTCCCGATCTCGACGCGAGCGTTGCCTTCGTCGCCGCCGCCACCGAGGGCAAGACCGAAAAGCCTGTTCCGGGAACTCCGGCGCACGCCGCGATGATGGAGGCCCAGATGGCGGCCGCGGCCGCCGCGGAGAAGACCAACGCGGATGAGAAGCCCGCTGCCGAAGGCGAGAAAAAGGAAGAAGGCACAGCCACCGCTGCCGCCGGTGCCAAGGAAGAGCCCAAAGACGAGGCGCCCAAGGAAGAGGAAGCGCTGAAGATCGTCCTCGAGCCGATCCCGAATGTGATGAAGTTCAAGGACACGGCCCTTGAGGTGCCTGCGGGAAAGCCGGTTGAATTGACCTTCAAGAACATCGACGTGCTCATGCACAACATTCTCGTCCTCAAGCCCGGAACCCGTGACAAGGTCGGGGCGCTTGCCGACGCCATGCTCGCCGATCCCCAGGGTATGGCCAAGGGCTACATCCCCCAGTCGGAGGACATCATCACCCATACGAAACTCCTCATGAGCGGTCAGAGCGAGACCATCAAATTCACCCTTGAGGCTGGCGAGTACCCGTTCATCTGCACCTTCCCCGGCCACTGGCGAATCATGCAGGGGACGATCACCGCGAAGTGATCCCCCGCCCGGAGCCTTCCATCCGCCCTCACGAATCCAAGCCCAATGTCCAACGACCCAGAGATCACCCCGGAAAAGCCGGCCGCAGGCGACGCGGACCTCAAGCTGCGCGCGCTCATTGACCGCTCGGCCCGTGTGCCCGTGCTTTTCTTCCTCACCAGTTCGGTGATCTGGCTCTTGGTGGCCTCGTTGCTTGGCTTCGTGTCTTCAATGAAAGCCCACTGGCCCGGATTCCTCGATTGGGACGCGCTTTTCTTCCTGAACTACGGACGATCAAAACCCGCCTTCATCAATGCCCTCGTCTATGGTTGGGCACTTCAAGCCGGCCTCGGAATCTCCCTTTGGCTGATGGCCCGCCTCTGTCGTGCGGAGGTGAAGAATCCGCTCACTCTCATGGTGGCGGGACATTTCTGGAATGCCGGCGTCCTCCTCGGCGTGCTCGGCATTCTTGGCGGCTACGGCACCTCGATGGAATTGATGGACTTCCCGCGCTTCGTCTGGCCGATCCTTTTCGTCGCCTACTCGATGATCGCCATCTGGATGATCACCATGTTCCAGCGTCGCCGCAGCGAGAGCGTCTACATTTCCCAATGGTATATTCTGGGAGCCTGCTTCTGGTTCCCGTGGCTCTATGTTACCGCAAACGTCTTCGTTCACATTCTTCCCGGATCCGGAGTCATGGCTGCCGCGACCAACGCGTGGTTCCAGAACGGTCTCATCTTCCTCGTCCTGGGCCCCATCGGCTTGGCGGTAGCCTATTACCTTATCCCGAAGGTTCTCGGTCGCTCTATCCACAGTTACCAACTGGCACTCCTCGGCTTCTGGGGGCTCGCCATCTTCGGTGGCTGGGCCGGCATGCACAAACTCGTCGGAGGACCGCTCCCGGCCTGGATGCCCTCCGTTGGCGGCGCCGCCACGATTCTCATGCTGATGCCGGTCATCGCGGTGGCAATCAACCACCATATCACCACGCGTGGAAAGCGGGGGCTTGTCGAACACAGCCCGACGTTCCGCTACACTGTTTTCGGCGCCGTTGCCTACACGCTCTTGAACCTCATGGCGGCACTCTACTGCTTCTTCCCGATGGCGAAACTGACGCAGTTGACCTCCGCCTCCGTCGCCTTCCAGGTGATGGCGGTCTACGCCTTCTTCAGCATGACGATGTTCGGCGCGATTTACTTCATCGTCCCGCGGCTCGTCGGTCGCGAGTGGAGAAACGGCCGGCTCATTAATTTCCACTTCTGGTTCTCGGTCTACGGGACGGTTGCCCTTGTCGGCACCTACCTCCTCGCGGGGATCAACTCCTCGGTCGGTGCCAATGTGTGGGACGCCGACTTCCAGATCGCGGTGACCCAGTCCGCCAACTTCCTTCGTGGCACCTCCGTCGCCTGGGCTTTCGTCATCGTAGCCAACGGAGTCTTTCTCTACCACCTCGTCCTTCTGGTGGCGGGATTCGGTCGCAAGGGAACCGAGCCCACGATGCTCGGACACCACGATGATCCGGAGCACGCCCACGCCCACACTCCCGGTGGTGTCGTCCCTTCCTTCCAAACGGATTCCTCCTCCCTCGAAGTTTCGCCCCACGCCTGATGACCCGCTTCAGAACATTCTTCCTCGGACTCGCCGCCACGTTCTTTTTCCCGTGGCTGATCCTGATCGTCCTTCCGCATGCCAGAATGCGCGCCATGCAGCCGGTCGCGGTCGACCCGGCGGACCCGACAAAGGGTGAATACCCGCCGCCGGTGCCGAACATCGCCAAGCAGGGCGAGAAAATCTATGCCCGCGAGGGTTGCGCCCAGTGTCACAGCCAGGTCGTTCGCCCGACTTACCTTGGTATCGATAGCTTTAAGAGAGGCTGGGGGCGCGAGCAGGAGAACCTCAACGTTCCCGTCCTTACCCGCACCACGCAGCCCATGGACTATTACGGCGAAACCTACGCCTTTCTCGGCGTCGAAAGGAATGGTCCTGATCTGAGCAACTACGGTTACCGTGCTCCCGCCGCGACGGCGCTTTACGCCCACCTTTACAGTCCCAAATCCTTCGCGTGGTGGAGCACAATGCCTTCCTACCGGCACCTCTTCGAGTCGCGGAAGATTCAGGGGCAGCCTTCCGCGGATGCCCTCGTCCTCACCGGCGAGCACGCGCCGGCAGACGGGCACGAAATCGTCCCAACCGCTGACGCCCGAGCACTCGTAGGGTATTTGATGACGCTGAAGAAAGACGCCGATCTTCCCGGGGGTGGCGCTGAAGAAGCGGCACCCGCCGCCGCCGCAACCCCTCCCGCGTCCTGACCGAATCCCTTTGCCTCAAAACTCGACTATGAGCAACGACATCGAATTCTCCCAATCTCCTACCTCCAACGGCGAGGTCGGTTCGACCGTACTTTCCGCTCACGCCCCTGCGCGTCGCGAGAAGAAGGACCCGGAGACGGGTCACGAGCCGGTGACGATAGGGGCCTTTTTCCTTTGTGCGATCGCTCTTCTCGCCGGAGGGAGTTACCTTGGGGCCACCAGCGGAGGATTTGCGCCTGATCATTACACGATGGCGGGGTATACTCCGCAGGCTCCGGAAGGGACTGGTGGAGGTGGCGTGGAGGTTGATCCCATTGTCGCGTGGAGAAAGGCTGGAAAACAGGGATTCGCCACCTGCGCGGGCTGCCATCAGGGAAGCGGTCTCGGAACGCCCGGTGTTTATCCGCCTCTTGTGGGCTCCGAATTTGTTCTGGAGGGGACAGAGCGGATGGCCCAGATCATCCTCAACGGCTTGAGTGGCCCCATCACCGTGAAGGGCCAGGCGTTTGCCGGGGAAATGCCCGCCCAGAAAGCCCTGCTTAATGACGAGAAGATCGCCCAGATCATGAGTTATGTCCGCTATGAGTGGGGCAACGGCATTGAGGAGATTGTGACGAAGGAGATGGTCGCCGAAGCCCGCAAGCTCCATGGCAACCATTCAGGCCCGCAGAAATTTTCCGACCTTGCCCCTGCCGACGCCATGTTACCGGGCGGAGATGCTCCGGCTGCCGCGGTCGACACCGAGCCCGCACCCTAGGGCCTTGACGCATTTTCCTTTCCTACCCAGCCAAATCCTACCGACACTTCCAGCCCATGGGCGCTTCCATTACCACTTCCCATCCTGAAACCGCCGACCACGCGCACGACGACCCACACGGTCACGACCACGCGGTTTCGTGGTGGCGGCATTACGTCTTCTCCACCGATCACAAGATGATCGGTTTCCAGTACGGGATCACCGCGCTGATTTTCCTCTTCATCGGCTTCTACCTCATGATGGTGATGCGTTGGAGCATCGCCTATCCCGACAAGGAGGTTACCGGCTTCCTCGGGTTGTTCGTGAAGAATTCGTGGTTGGTGCAGGGAAAGGTGTCGGGGGACCTCTATAACATGTTCGGCGCCATGCACGGCACCATCATGGTCTTCCTCGGAATCGTGCCCCTCGCAT
Source organism: Verrucomicrobiales bacterium (assembly GCA_024641425.1). Taxonomy (GTDB): domain Bacteria; phylum Verrucomicrobiota; class Verrucomicrobiia; order Verrucomicrobiales; family DEV007; genus JAHEDC01. The sequence goes on from JAHEDC010000037.1 coordinate 11,162, forward strand.
TCGGTGCCTTCGGGAACTTTGTAACCCCGCTCCAGATCGGAGCGCCGGATATGGCGTTCCCGCGTCTGAACATGGCCAGCTACTGGGTCTACCTTATCGGTGGCCTCGTCATGCTTTTCAGCTTCTTCCTTCCCAGCGGTGCCGCCGAGGCGGGCTGGACGAACTACTCGCCCCTTGCGACCACGACACAGGTCGACCAGCCCAGCGTCTTCTGGACGGGACAGACGATGTGGTTGCTTGGCATGGTCTTCCTTATTTCTTCCTCGCTTCTTGGGGCTGTCAATTTCATCACGACCATTATCAATCTCCGCGCGAAAGGCTTGACCTGGATGCGCTTGCCCTTCTTCGTTTGGGCGATGCTGGTGACGGGCTTCCTGCTTCTTCTCGCCTTTCCGCCGCTCGAAGTCGCTGCGGTCATGCAATTGGTCGACCGCCTTTTCCACGCCAGCTTCTTCCTTCCCTCCGGGCTGGTCGCAAGTGGCGTGCCCATGGATGTCAGCGGAGGCGGTAGTCCGCTTCTCTACCAGCACCTCTTCTGGTTTCTCGCCCACCCGGAGGTCTACGTCCTCATTCTTCCGGCCATCGCAATTGTGGCTGAGATCATCCCGACCAATACTCGGAAGCCGCTCTGGGGCTACAAGTCGATGGTCTACGGTGTCATGGCCCTTGGATTCCTTTCCTTCATCGTGTGGGCGCACCACATGTACATGACGGGAATGGGGCCGGTCATCAGTACATTCTTCCAGACCACCACTGTCATCATCTCGATTCCATCGGTCATTCTGGTGACCTGTCTCCTCATTTCGCTCTGGGGCGGGTCAATCCGCTTCAATGTCCCCATGTTATGGGCGACCGCCTTCCTTCCCATGTTCGGCATCGGTGGGCTTACCGGGCTTCCGCTCGCTTTCAACATGCTCGACCTGCACCTCCATGACACCTATTACGTCATCGCGCACTTCCACTATGTCGTTGCTCCCGGCACCATCTTTGGTCTTTTCGCCGGTATCTATTACTGGATGCCCAAGGCGAGCGGAAAGATGATGAATACGACACTCGGCCACTTGCATTTCTGGCCCTCTCTCATCTGCATGAACGGCATCTTCATGCCGATGTTCCTGCAAGGGATGCACGGCTTCCACCGTCGCTGGTATGATGGAGGCAAGCTGTTCGAGGAAACGACCACGACCATTCTGTTCAAGGAAGGTTCGTTTTTCTCGCGGATGTTTCATGACGGGATGCCCATCACCTATCTCGATCTCAACGTCGTCATCACGTGGTTCGCCTACGCCTTGGCTTTTGCCCAGGTTCCCTTCATCATCAATTTCTTTTACACGATTTTCTTTGGCAAGAAAATCAACGACGACAACCCCTGGCAGGGAACAACCCTTGAATGGTCGGCTCCGAACTGCCCTCCGCACGGGAATTTCGTCACCGAACCGGTCGTTTATCGGGGCCCTTACGAGTACTCGGTGCCCGGCCATCCCACCGATTTCACGCCTCAGTCCGAGCCCGGTCTGGACGGCTTTGTCCCGGGCGGCGACGAGGCGTGGGGAGAGAAGGACTCCCACGACGACCACGGAAAGAAGGACTCCCATTGAGGGTGCGTTCCCTCGCCTGACCAATTTCGCAATTCTCAAGAACACGACTGACTCCCGGCAAATTCGATGCAGATTCCCTTTGAAGTAAAACCGCGACCCGACACCGGACTTTGGAACGCCAAGATCGGCATTTGGCTGTTCCTGGCCTCCGAGGTCATGCTTTTCGGCGGGCTTTTCTCCGGATACGTTTTCCTCCGCCTCGGCGCGGAAGCCGTGCCGGACTATTTCTGGCCGCAGGGGGAACTCGATGTGAAATGGGGTGCCATCAATACCGCCGTTCTCATCCTCTCCAGTGTCTTTGTCGTCTACGCGTGGGTGCAGTTGAAGCTGAGGAATTACGCGAAATATCAGTTCTGGATGGCTCTTGTCGTCCTTTGCGCGCTTGCTTTCCTCGGGATCAAGTCGGTCGAGTACTACGGGAAATTCACCCACTACAGTGTGCGTTTGAAGGACGAATCGGTCGTCCAGGGGCACAAGCTGAACGATCTACAGAAATTCGGCAAGGTCAGCAAGGTGACTGTGAATCTTGAAAAGGCGGACCTTTCCTTCCTCAAGTACATACCGGAGGAGGATCGGGCCGATCTCAAGTTCAAGCCCGCGCTGGACGACGAGATTCAGCGTCAGAAGAATGCCTTGGAAGCTCTTCGCAACGAGGCCGCCCCCACTGAGAACACTGCCACCCGCGAAGCTGAAAAACTGGCTAAAACGATCTCCAAGGGGATTCCGGAGCTTGAAAGCGCGCTCGCTGAGCTCGAAAGGGTTGCCGCCCAGGGAGCGATGATTCTGAATTCCGGATCCCTTGGTTCCGTGCGGGATGCGATCAACGCCGGTCGGGAAGTCGAACACAAGGTCTCGATGGCGAAGAACGCCCTCGCGAACGTGGCCACGCGCGCCGCCAACGAAAAGGCGAAAGCAGAGTGGGTGGGGAATGCCGATCCCCAAAAGGAACGCTTCAAGGCGAACGCGCTGCAGCCGGTCTACGCCTGGGACGAGGCCGGTGGGATCAGCTCGATCGAGTTCGCTCCCTCCAAGCCCTTCGGTGTAGAGGTCAAGCGTTCGAAACTCCGCAAGCCCGGCAACGAACGCATCGTTTTCCGCGATTTCACCGCCCTTGACGGAGAACTCGCCGAAGAGAGCCGCTATCTCGTCGTAGAGGAACTCGACAAGGTGGATCTCCGTAGTTTCGAGGATCCGACACAGGCGAAGGTTTTCCAATACATCGCCGAACACGCCTCCTCTCACCACGGGGAGGGTGAAAAGGGCGGGGCGGCGCCGGAAGGATCCGCCCACCACCTGACTTCCGCTGAGATCCAGGAGGAATTCCTGAAGCACAGTGCCGAAGAGACGGAAAAGGCTGAGCACCACGGCTACGAGCCCGAGCCGCGCAAGACACATGTCATGGCCCTTGAGCATGTTCCGCTCCGAGTCCCTTGGGAAGAGGTGAAGTTCTACTCGAATTTTGCTCCCAAGCTCAATACCTACTACGCCATCTATTTCAGCCTCACCGGGCTCCATGGCCTGCACGTCCTCATCGGGGCCAGTGTTCTCGCCTGGTTTCTCTTCTTCGGGAAAAAACTCTATGACAAGGATCCCGAACACATGGCGAACCGTGTCGAGGTCGGCGGCCTTTTCTGGCACTTTGTGGACCTCGTCTGGATCTTCCTCTTTCCGCTTCTCTATCTTCTCTAGACCCTCCCTCTCCCGTCTCATTTCCTATTTCTGAATTCAAAGATGTCCGACGATTCCGAATCCCTGAAAAAACACATGAAGACCTACACCCTGGTGGGGGGGGCGCTTCTATTCTTTACTCTCGTGACGGTTGCCATGTCCTACGTGCATCTGGGCAGCCATGGTATGAACATCTTCGTCGGCATGGTCATCGCGACCATAAAGGCGGGCCTCGTCGCGCTTATTTTCATGCACCTCAACCACGAAAAGCGGACCATTTATCGGATTCTCCTCTTCACCTTCTTCTTCGCCCTCGGACTGATGGCGTTGACCTTGCTTGCGCTCGGAGATCCGGTGTTTTTCCCCGGATTCAACAAGTAATCGGAGCTTTCCCCAAATACCACATGTCACTCAAGGGATTTCATATCGTCTTCATCACGCTTTCGATGCTCTGCGCCTTCGGATTCGCGGTCTGGACCTTGTTGTCCCGGAATGACGCGAACACGAGCGGTGTGCGCGCCCTCGGAATTGCCAGTGCCTTCAGCGGCATCGGTCTTGCTGTCTACGGAGTCTGGTTCTATCGGAAAATCCGCAACGCCCCGGCCCTATGATTTCCCTCAATTTCCCCTCCCATCTCGCGTGTGCGACCTGCATGGGTAACGCTTCCGATCACGCCACCCGCGCCGCCGGCGTGAGTATCCTCTTCCTTCTCATCGTCGTCGTACTGGTTGGCGGTGCCATGGTGCGCTTCTTCCTTTTCCTTGCCAAATGCGAACGCCGGACGACGGCGATTCCCACTATCGTCACGAAGGGCGATGCCAATGAAGCGGCGTCCCTTTCCTTCCGTGAATGATTAACTGCCCAACGCCCCGACTTACGTGATCAACAAAGCCATAGGTATTTCCGAACTCGCCTCCGAACATGGCGCGCTCATCGACAACATGCTCGAACTCGTCCACTGGTTCATGGCTGTGCTGGCCATCGGCTGGGGGATTTTCTTCCTCTACTGCGTGTGGCGCTTTCGCCGGAGCAAGAACCCGAAGGCCAGCTACTACGGCGTCCGCAGTCATGCCTCCCACCATATCGAGATCGGCGTTATTATCGTCGAGGCCATTCTCCTCCTTGGTTTCGCCTATCCGCTCTGGGCCCATCGGACGGCCCAGTATCCCACCGGGCCCGACGTGGTAAAGGTACGCGCGGTTGGCCAGCAATTTTTCTGGACCATGCATTACCCGGGTCCTGACGGCAAGTTTGGTCTGACTGATCCGGCGCTCATCAGCGAGAGCAATGCCCTCGGTATCAATTACGACGACCCCTATTCCAAGGACGATTTTCTCAGTGGCGAACTGGTGATCGCGAAAGGACGCGATTGCATCATCGAGGTCACTTCGAAGGACGTCATCCATAATCTGCATCTTCCTCCGATGCGCATCCAGCAGGATGCGATTCCGGGAACCGTCGCCCATATGTGGTTCAAGCCGACGAAGGTTGGAACCTGGGAGACGATTTGCGGCCAGCTCTGCGGAGCGGGCCATGCCCAGATGAAGGGGATCGTAACCGTCAAGGAATCCTCCGAGTTCGACCAATGGTTCCTCGAAAATTCGCCAAAGCCAGCGGAAATTCCCGCCGGCCTGACCGGCGATGATGCGGCCGCTCCCTCCAAGGAGGCCGCTTCCCTCTAAGCGTCGATTGACTGGCCCGCGGGGCCCATCCCTCATTGAACTTTCAATGAACGTGGCCGAACATGAAGCCGTGGCCCACGCAACCGACGACTCCGGCATCGCCTCCCGCTTCTCCCGTGCCGATCTCATGGCGCTTACGAAGGCGCGCCTGAGTCTCCTTGTTCTCGTGACGACCTTTTTCGGGTTTTGGCTCGCCTCGGGAACGGGAATCGCGTGGATGCTGCTCGTTCATACCCTTTTCGGCACGGCCCTTACGGCCGCCGCTTCTTCGGTCTTCAACCAGATCATGGAGATGGACATCGATGCGCGCATGGCTCGTACCGCCGACCGTCCGCTCCCGGCGCGCCGCCTGGCCCCTCCCCTTGCCTTTGGGATCGGCTGGGGCCTCGCCGCCCTCGGAATCGTTCACCTCGGGGTAAAAGTCAATGCCTCCGCCGCCATGCTCGCGGCGCTGACTCTCCTCATCTACATCTTCGTCTACACCCCGATGAAGCAGGCCTCGAGCCTGAACACCCTCGTCGGTGCGGTCGCCGGCGCTATTCCGCCCGTTATCGGTTGGGTGGCTGCGGGAGGCTCCTTCGGCATCGAGGCCCTCTTTCTTTTCGGGGTCCTTTTCTTCTGGCAACTCCCGCATTTCCTAGCCATTAACTGGATGTACCGCGACCAGTACCGGAACGCCGGTTTTGTGATGTGGGCGAACAGGGACGACCGAGGTACGCTGACGGCTGTCCTCTCGCTTGTCTTCAGCATCTGCACCACCGTCTGGATGGCCCTCCCGTGCCTTTTCGGATTCGGCAATCTTGTTTCGCTCGTCGGGGGCACGATTTTGGGCGGCGTGATGATCGCGCTCGCCGTAAGGTATGGAAAGACGCGTTCGCGCATCGATGCCCGTCGTCTTTTCTTCTATACTCTCATCTACCTCCCGCTTGTCCTCGGTCTCCTCGCTTTCACCTGGATCGACAAGGCATCGTAAGAACCCAGACGCCATGACTCCCGCCACTCATCCCGCCACTCCGGCGACCGTCTCCGATAAACGCCGGATCAATCCCTGGTCCGTCTGGCTCCTCGTCGGCGTGATGCTCGGGGGGATCGTCGTCTATTTCAGCTATCTCAAAACCCTTGAGCGCCAGGCCGCCGACGCACGTCCGGGGCTCTATAGTCGTTTGGAGGAGAATCTTCATCTTTTGGAACGGTCCGGTGCCAAAGTTTCGTTCAATGACCTTCGTGGCAAGGTTTGGCTTGTCGGACAGGTCTTCACCCGGTGCCCGGGACAATGCGCGGGAATGACGGCGGAGATGGGCAAGTTCCAGGAGAAATTCGGGAAGGATCCGCGGTTCCATCTTGTTTCCGTAAGTCTCGATCCCGAGCACGATACTCCTGCAATGCTCGACGCATTTGCGACCACCCATGGATTTGAGGGGGAAAACTGGTGGTTCGTGACGGGTGAACCCAAGGAAGTGAACGGCTACATGCGGAAAAACTTCCACTTTGCCCCGAAGCGGAAAGCCGAGGAGGACAAGGACAACGAGATGGATCTGTTCCTGCATGACACCAAGGTCGCTCTGGTCGATGGCGGTGGGCATGTCCGGGGCTGGTATGATCTTTTCGAGCCGATGTCCGTCGAACAACTCGGGCGTGATATCGCCATCGTGCTGGCGGAGATGCCCGAAACCGCGAACGTCGGCGAATGATCGAGATCGACGCTCTCCCGGCGCTCAACGCCAGCCTCAATGCCCTTGCGACCTGTTTCCTCGTCGCGGGCTTCCTCTTCATCAGAAAGGGGATGAAGCGGCAGCACATCGCCTGCATGGCGTCGGCGATCCTCGTTTCGGCCGCCTTCCTGACGAGCTATCTCATCTACCACTACTCCAAGGAGGGTGTGGTGACCCGGTTTGCCCACGACGGACCGATAAAGGTGCTTTATCTTTTCATCCTCTTCACGCACATTCCCCTCGCCGCCCTCGTGCCACCGCTTGTCATTCTGACCGTCGTCCCTGCCCTGCGCGCCCGTTTCGACCGCCACAAGCGCCTCGCTCGCTGGACGTTTCCAATCTGGCTCTACGTTTCGGTTACCGGCGTCCTCGTCTACCTCATGCTCTACCGCTGGTTTCCGGGTGCCGGCTAGGCACCTGGAAGGCATTGTTGGCAAGGTCGCTTGAATCCGCTATGCTATGGGAAATCCGATATCCATTGCCATGAAATTCCCGTTCGCAGCCCTCGCTCTTCTCCTCTCGATTCCTCCCTTTCCCGCGTTTGGTGGAGTGAAGTTCGAGAAGGATCGTCTCGACCTCAAGGCGAATCCCGAGGATTCGACCCTCGTGACCGAGTTTCCATTTGTCAACGAAGGCAAGGAGCCTGTGCGGATCATGGAATTGCGCTCGTCCTGCGGCTGTCTGAGCGCGGTCGCGGACAAGGACGAGTATGCGGCGGGCGAGAAGGGGATTATCACCGCGACCTTTGATCTCGGACGGTTCACTGGTGAGGAAGAGAAGGCGATCAATGTCCGAACCTCGGAGAAGGAGAACGCGGATTACCGGCTCGTGGTGGGCGTCGAGATTCCCGAGGTTTTTGTCGTTGAGCCCGACTTGCTGGAGTGGGAGGTCGGGGAGGGGACGAAAACCAAATCCTTTCGGATAAAAGTGCCTCACAAGGATCCGATCCATATCATTACCATCGCGCCGTCGCGGGAGAATTTTCAGTACGAGCTGATCGAGCACAAAGCGGGTCGCGATTACGAGATCAAGCTGACTCCCGTTTCGACCGAGACCCCGATGCTCGGGGTGCTGAAGATCACGACTGATTGCAAGATTGAGAAGCACCGGCGCCAGCTGGCCTTTTTCAGCATCGCCCGCCCGAAGCCCGCGCCGCCGACCCCCTCGGTCAAAGGGTAAGGACAAGTATGAAGGCCGTCTTCGTGCAGTGTCTTGTCCTGCTTGCGCTCAGCGTAACGGGCGGCGTGGCGACCAGGATCTGGCATCCTTATGCTCCCGTTCCGAAGGCTTCTTCGAGCGTCCTCGCGGAGGGAGAGGTCACGGTGGCGGAAGCCTTGCGCTGGAGCGCGGAGGGTAAAGTCGTGTGGATCGATGCCCGGCCGCGCGCCGAGTTCGACAAGAAGCATGCTCCCGGGGCCTTTCTCCTCAATGAAGCCGAGTGGCAGGACCTGCTCTGGGAGTCAGGCCCCGAACTCATGGAGATGGGCGAAAAACGCTATGTGGTCTACTGCGGGAACAAGGATTGCCATGCGAGTGTGAAGATCGCCGAGAAATTACGAGAGCGCGGATTCTACGAGGTTTTTGTCCTCAAGGGAGGATGGCCCGCGCTGGAAGTGGCATTGAAGATTCCCTAGCGGAATCCCCGCTTTCTTATTGCACCGCGCGCCAGTTGTCCTGAATGACGCGGTTGATTTTGATGTATTTCGCGCCTTTCTCGTCCTTCATCCATTCCAATTCGACGATCGGGAGGTATTTCACATCCCATGCGAATTTACGATCGAGTTCCTCTCCTATGGTATTGTCTTTCGAGCAGAAGGCAAAACCCTCGAAGCCGGGAATAGGGGGCTTGATGCGGAACGCGAGCTTGCCTCCGAGATCCGGCACGTCGGTCTTGAAGTAGTGCGCCCGCTCCAGGATGACGCGGAAAGACTCCGCCCCCGGGCGATAGACGCTGATGAAGCGACCGAGCATGTTGTCGTGGAATTCAACGAAGGAACGCCAGTCGACCTTCAAGCCGTCATCGGTTTCCTCCACGGCGACGGGGAAACCCTGTTGCTGCTGATCGGTGGTCACTTCGAAGATGAAAAAGCGTTTCGTTGAGCCTTCGAGAACGTTGGCCAATGTGTAGTTGATCTGCGCAAGGCGGGCGGGAGTGGGATGCTTCGAGTAGTAATCCCTCATCTGCTCCTCGATTTTCGGAGCCGGCTGGCTGTAGGAAAGGCGTTCCTCAATCGTCTGCGCGTTGATGAACTTCTCTAGAATGGTGCGGGCCGACGTGACGTCCTCTGGAGAGGCGGTCGAATCGCCTTGGAAGCTTTCCGCGTCAGGTTCGGCCGCTGCAGCGGGTGTGCCTGTTTCCGTGATGGCGGGCGTGGCGCGGAGGGCTTCGGGAGCAGGGGCCGGAAGATCATCGCCGAGACCGAAGTCCGGCGCGGGCTTGCTGGCAGCCTCAGGGTCCGGTGCCAAACCAACAGGACTACCGGAGACTGCAGTGGCGGTCGATTCCACGGTGCTGTCGGCGGTTTGTTCACTGACGCCCGAAGCCGCTGGAGAAGGCGTGGCGGACGCCTGGCCTGCCGTTGCGGGCGTGGAACTGGAAGGTACGGGAACTACTGTGTCCACGGAAACGGGAAGCGGATCGGAATCCCCGAAAATCTTGTTCCGGATTCCGGGCACGAGGAAGGCGGTTGCGGCGGACAGCACCGCGACGGCGCCCAGGCCTATCACGACCGGGCTCAATTTGCCGCCTTTGGGAGAATCTCGGTTGCTTTTCCGCTCCCGCTTGCGTGATGAGGTGCGTTTCTCCTTCTCGGCGCTTGTTCCGACGGCTGATTGCCCCTTGGGACTTGGGAAAAGGACGGGTCCCAATGAGGGAGCGACGTTTTGCGCTGCAGGCTGTTCAGCCGTGGAACCGGGGGTTCCGAAGGCGAGAGCCTGCTGGGGGAAGGGGTTGCTCGGCTCTCCGAACGCCGGCGCCGGAAAGGCCCCCATCGCTTCCATGGGAGCAGGAGCCTGTGAGGGCATCGTGGACGGGGCCTGTGGAGTCGCTTGGGCGGGCTCCGCGGAAGCCGGCGCCCACATGTTGGGCTGCTCGGGTTGGGGCGGAGTGAACCCTTGCGGGATCTGTTGCGGCATGGCCACGGGAGTTTCCTCGCTCATGGGAGGAGGTGGCGGGGTAAAGGCAGGCAGAGGCGCACTAGGGAACGCGGGTGTCCCGAGAGCCGCGCCGAGATTCAAATCGCCATGCGAAGCCTCATCCTGCCCGTCGGATGTAGAAGGCTCCCAAGGATTGTAGGGTGCGCTCGACGTCGATGGCCGGGGAGCGGGAGGATAGCTGGGCGTCGCATGCGATTCCCCGCCCGCATAACCGCCGGCTACTCCCGCGAACTGGGGACCCGCCACTACGCTGGCGGCGGTTTGGAACGCGGGGTTCGGTGCGATGATGTGGGTTCCACACTGGGGGCAGGGCCCTTGAACCCCTGCCAACTCGAAGGGCACCTTCAATGTGCTTTGACATGAAGGGCACTGGAACGTCATTTTGTCATCGGTGCTCATTTTTCAGGTGCCTAGGCGGACTCGTATAAAAACCATCTATAAACCTATTACACTTATAGTGATTGGAGTAATCGTCAAGGGATATAGGCAATTTATTTCGTAGATCTTGATATACTTTAGGTAGTTGAATATCAGGATATTCCGATCATTAAGGGGTGTCACCGTGATTGGGAACGGTGGTGCCCCGCGCATTTGGATCGCTGGCGTGGAACGTTCCGCAAGAGGGGGGGCATCGCTCGGATCAGGAAGCGAAGCCCTCGGGATGGCGGCAGGGAGAATCAGTTCTTCTCCGTTGGTGGGCGCAATGGCGCGATCTTTCCGAATTCCTTTCGGTCGACGAGTTTATCCTTGAGGTAGACCTCGACCGTGATTCCGCAGAGCGACTCGTCCCACTTCTTGTATTCGTATTGTTTCACACCGTCGATCAAACCCTTGTAGGTCTTACTATTCTCCTTATCGACTCTCATGGCTCCGGTTTTGAAGGAGAAGCTCTTTGTTCTTGGGAGATTCCTCGGTTCGACCGTTCCTACCAGGGCGTCAACGACCGCGTTCTTGTCTTTGGCGTAACGATCGTGCAAATCCTTGAAGATCGCATACTTGAACGTGACCCCTTCCAGATCGTTGAAGCCACGGTTGGTGATCGTCACATTGAAGAGCCACTCGGTGCTCTCCTTCTGATCCCCTTTCCGCGTGCCGAGTTTTTCCTTTTCAAAGCGCATGTCGAGGCTGATGTGGATATTCTCCTCCCTCCAGCGTTTGACATAGTCCTTGTCCACCTCGCTGAGGGTGTCGAGGGGGATCGCGTAGGTCTTCCCGTCTTCCTTCCTGAGGGTCACCCGTCCGTCCCTTACCGCGACAAGCGCGGCCTTGATCTCGACTCCCTCCTTGTTCGAGAAAGTGCGGTAGTCGAGGGCGGCGCCAGCGACACTGGCGAACCCGACGAGAGTCGAAAGAATCCAGATAGGAGCGCGTTTGGTGTTCATGGCAGCCTCGTTCGCCAGTGGTGGCGGAATCCCATCAGTTAATCAAAGGCTACGGGAGGCATCAAGCCCGGAATGTCCCGCAAATCCGGGGCGTGGTGGCGCCTTTCAACGCACGGGATCGTCCGTGGGGAGTTTCGAATGGTCGCGGATACAGAGATAAATGACAACGCCGACAACGAGGCAGCCCCCGGCGGCGAAAGACATGGCGCGCACGGCGAGATTGCCAACGTCCTGTCTCCACGCGATAAGAAGGCCCATGACGAAGATGGCGACGCCATTGAGGATCTTGACGATGAAGTTGAAGACTCCGAAATACATGCCGACATAGCGGGAGCCGCCGCGCTCGTTCGCACAGGCTACCAGCGCCTCGGGTTCAAGGCCAAGCAGAAGGGCGATCATCGGACCGCCGAGGGCGAAGAGGACTCCGGCGGTGAGGATGGGGCTGCCGATGATGCCCTTGCCGAGAACGCCGCTGAGAAGGTAAACGATGGCGAGACCGCAGGAGCCGAGGAGCATGCCGCGCTCCCATCCCATCCGCCGCGAGACCTTTGGAACAAGAATGAAACAGGGGATGGCAACGGCGAGGAAGGGGCCGAGGATGCGGGCCACATCCTTGTCCTGGCCTCCGAGGAGATCGGTCGCGAGGAAGGCGGCCGCGCTGGTCATGATCGTGAGCGACATTTGCGAACCTGAAAAGAGACAGGCCAGGGCGAGAAAGCGACGGTGGCGTATGGCGACGCCGAAACCGTGCCAGAGAGAGACATGCTCACCCGGTTCGGCGGAGGACGTTGGTTTCTTGTCGCCGGCCGGATACGCGTAGATCGGAAGGATCATGAGGAGGGCGCAGACAATCCCGAAGGCGATGGCCGCTCCGTCGAAGCCGAGCGAATTTGCGTCGACGAGCGCCGGGCTGACGACGAAGGCGATGGCCGTGGCCAGCATGGTGCCGGCCCCGATGAGGTTGGAAAGGATCGTCCGCGTCTTCAGGTCGCCGGGCGCATAGTCATCGACCAGACTCCAGAAAGGAATGGCGTAGAAAGTGTAACCGACGAAAAAGGCGAACATTCCCCCGAGAAGGAGGGTCCAGCGGAGCGAGGCCGCCATGGCGTGATTGGGGAGGAAGCAGAGGATGAGGCCAATGGAGGGAATGAGGATCGAGAACCAGAGCAGGTTCTGGCGCTTTTTCCCGCCCCTTACCCATGCGTCGCTCAGGGAGCCAGCGAGCGGATCGGTGACCCCGTCGAAGATACGGAAGGCGAGCAATGCCGTCCCGACGGCGGTGGCGGGAAAGAGGAGGTATCCCTGCCCATTCTCGGCGGCGGCGAATTTCTGTATCCACTGGAAGAAGAAGCGGGCCAGGCTCATCATGCCGATCTGACCGCAGAGGAAAAAGAGGTAGCGTCGGAAATTCATGACGGCTTTTTGGGAGCGGGCGGGACTAGTTCTCGAGGGTGGTTTCACGGACGACCTGAGACTGGCGGTCGATGATAAGGAGGCGTTTGGCTCCGAGGACGGAATAGGCATTGCCCCCGAACGTCACCTCGCAATTGGTGATTTCGATTGGGATATTCGCGAGTTCCGTTCGGAATGTGTTCGTGCTGTTGGGATCCGAGGGATCCGGAACCCGGGACGTGAAATTTCCCGAGCCGCTTGAGCCGTAGTGCCGACGCGTGATCGCGGTGGCCACGCGCAGGTTGCCGATCTCCATGACCTCGTACTGGCCGAGACGATAGCTGTCGAATTCAATGCTGATGGGATCGCCAGGTGCTCCTGGCGGTGGCGCGGAGATCCGAAAGCCACTCGTAAAGACGGCCCGCTTTACCTTGGCGGCGTGCCAGGATTTCGCCCCGATGCCGCCGGCGGCGAGAACGAGGACATAGATGATGAGGGCAAGGGTGTTCGCGGAAGGGCGGGCCATGTTCGATTAGGGAAAAAGGTTACGGCAAATGGAGGGTCTCCCATTTTTGCGCTTCGGCTGGTCGCTTGTCTATTCTTGCTCGCATCTAAGCGCTCGCCTGATCGGTGGAAGCATCGAACTCGCGTTGCATCGCATCCATTCATAAAGGGAAAAGCGGCGGCTGGCACGCGAAAAGCAAGTCGCGGTGGAT